>NZ_JBITGE010000005.1:0-220763 GCF_044456785.1 Micromonospora sp. NPDC050795
AACGCGGCTTCAACCGACGCAAACACTGGCGCGGCCTCGCCACCCGCTACGACAAACTCGCCACCCATTTCCAGGCCACCCTCGACCTGGTCGAAACCCTTGACTGGCTACGCGCCGTCCCCGACCACCAAGATCTACGAGACAGAACCTAGGGCCAGCAGGACGACTCCGACCAGCAGGCCGGTCACCGTCGCCGCATCAGCCCAGCTCGGCTCGGTGAACCCCCGTGCGCCCACCCGCAGCCGCGCCCGCAGGCCGGCACCGACCAGATTCCGCACGTCGGCGACGTCAGGTCGCCGCTGACCCGGTCGCGCACCGGCGAGGAGCACGGCCAGCATCTCGTCCTCGTACACCCGACGGTGTTCCCAGGGATAGACGGCCAGCAGTCGCCGATAACCGCGCTCCAGTTCGTCACCGCTCACGCCGCACCCCCGTCGGTCAGTAGGCCGCCTCGACGCAGCCGCACCCGAGCGGCGTCCGCGTTGTGTCGCAGGCGGGCCGCCTCTTCGCTGAGCCGCCGCGCGCCCAGCGCGGTGAGGCGGTAGTAGCGGCGCAGCCGGGACTGCACGACCTCCTCGCGCTCGACCTCGATGAGGCCGTCGACGCGGAGTCGGTCGAGGACCGCGTAGAGGGTGCCGGCGCGCAGGCGCACCCGGCCGTCGGAGATGCGCAGCACGTCTTCGATGACGGCGTACCCATGCATGGGCGCCTCCGCCAGCGCCGTGAGCACCAGGAACGTCGGTTCCCGCAGTGGAGCCTCAGCCATGCCAGGGAGCATATACCGATAGTCGGTATATGCAAGGCCGTGAAAGCGACGTGGCCGGCACGGATCCCCGTGCCGGCCACGTCATCGGTGGTGGTTCAGCTGGCGTAGGCCTCCAGCTCCCAGAGCGAGTGGCCATATCCGGTGCCCCGGGCCGTGCCAAGGATCCGCAGGTAGCGGCCGTTGGCGCCGAGGGCGGTGTGCTCGTCCACGCCGCCGTCGGCCCCGGTCACCGTCTTCACCGTGGTCCAGGTGGTGCCGTCGTTCGACGTCTGGATCTGGTACGCGCTGCTGTACGCCGCCTCCCAGCTCAGCTTGACCCGACCGATCGCGGTGGGGCTGCCGAGGTCGACGCGGATCCACTGCGGGTCGGAGAACGTGCTCGACCAGCGGGTGGTGAGGCTGCCGTCGACCGCCTGGGCGCCGGACACGTCGGCCCCCTCGTTGCTGGACGTCGACGTCGGCTTGTTCAGCAGCAGGTTGCCGCCGGTCGGGCTTCCGGTGCCGCCGTACACCTCGAACTCGAACAGCGAGTAGCCCCAGGCGGTCCCCCGGGTGGTGCCGAGGAGCCGGATGTACCGGCCGGAGCCGCTGAGCCCGGTCAGGTCGTCCACCCCGCCGTCACCGCCGGTCACCGTACGGATCGTGGTGAAGTTGACCCCGTCCGGCGAGGTCTGGATCTGGTAGCCACTGCCGTATGCCGCCTCCCAGGTCAGCTTGACCCGGTTGATGGCGTACGTGGCGCCGAGGTCCACGTCGATCCACTGTGGGTCCCCGAAGGCGCTGCCCCACCGGGTTCCGGCCACGCCGTCGAACGCGTTCGCCGCGGTGAACGCGCCCTCGAAGCTGGACGCGCGCGCCGGCTTGCCCCGGGCCAGGTTGGCGCCCGGCTCGGGATCCGGGTCCGGGTCCGGGTCAGGTCCGGGACCGCCGGGGCTCGTGGAGAGCGTGAACTCGTCGATGTCGAAGTACGGGCCGGTGCCCTTGAAGACCAGGAACAGGGTCCGGGTGCCGGTCGGGGCGGTGACCCCACCGGTGACCGTGGCGAAGTTGGCGTACCCGCCGGTGGAGGTGACGGTGGCCGAACCGACGAGCGGGCCGGTGGGCGAGTCGACCCGCAACTCCAACGTGCCGCCGCCACCGGCCGGTGCGCCGACCCGGGCGCTGAACGACTGGACGCCGGTCAGGTTGTACGGGCGGAAGGAGATCCAGTCGTTGTTGTCGACGTAGCCGACCGCCGCGCCGCCGTTGCCCGCTGCCCCGGCGACGATCTGGATGCCGGACGAGTCACCGAAGTGCTCGGCCTGGCGTACCCGAGGTTGCAGGACAGCCTGGGTGTGCGTGGTCAGTGCCGGCTGGCCACCTCCACCCAGGTCGGTGTACTCGGCGTCGATGATGCCGAAGATGTTCGCCGCCGCGTCGTGCTCGCCGTCCTTCGAGGTCTGGATGACCCCGGTGCAGCCCTGCACGCTGCCGAGCTGGTGGCCGTGCGAGTCATGGCCGAGGACGTAGTTCACCTTCACCCGGGCGCAGTTGATCGCGCCGTCCTGGGCGTCGGTGACCGTCACGGAGAACGGCACGGCGTCCCCGAAGGTGAAGGTCTGCCCGTTCAACGGGGTGTTGACGGTGACCACCGGGGCGCTGTTGCCGACAGTGACGACCACGCTCGCGGTGGCCGTCTTTCCGGTGGTGTCCCGGACCGTCAGCGTCGGGCTTCGGGTCCCGTTCGTGGTGTACGTGAAGCTCGGGTTCGCCGCGGTCGAGTCGGTGGTGCCGTTGTTGTCGAAGTCCCAGGCGTAGGTGAACGGGTCCCCGTCCGGGTCGAGGGTGCCGGCCGAGGAGAAGGCCACTGTCAGCGGCGCGGTGCCACTGGTCGGGGTGGCCGAGGCCCTGGCGACGGGTGCTCTGCCCTCGCGGGCGTACTCGATGCGGTAGAGCGCCGAGTTGGCATCGCCGTTGAACCAGCCGGTGCCGTAGTCCAGCACGTAGAGCGCGCCGTCCGGGCCGAACTCCATGTCCATGACCTGGGTGCCGGTCCACGGGAACGGGTTGATCTTCAGCGGCTGGCCGGACGCGTCGAGCTTGATGTTCTTGATCCAGCGGCGACCGAACTCACCGGCGAAGTAGGTCCCGTCGTAGTACTCGGGAAACGCCACGGGCGAGGTGTTGTTGCGGTCGTACCGGTAGACCGGCCCGCCCATCGGCGAGAGGCCACCGCCGGTGAACTCCGGCGGCGAGCCGGAGCCGCCGTACGGCAACCAGGCCGGAACGGCCGGCGGCAGCTGGGTGATGCCGGTGTTGTTGGGCGAGTTGTTCACCGGCCCACCGGCGCAGTTGAACTTCGCCCCGGAGGGCCCGGACGGGAAGGTGTAGTCGTTGTAGGCGTCGTTGCGGGCGGTGCAGTACGGCCAGCCGTAGAAGCCGGGCCTGTCGATCCGGGCGAACTCGACGTTGCCCGCCGGCCCCCGGTTCGGGTCGGCGGTGCCCGCGTCGGGGCCGTAGTCACCGAGGTAGACGATGCCGGTGGCCTTGTCCACGCTCATCCGGAACGGGTTGCGGAAGCCCATCGCGTAGACCTCCGGACGGGTCCGCGCGGTGCCCGGGGCGAACATGTTGCCGGCCGGGATGGTGTAGCCGCCGGCCGCACTCGGCTTGATCCGGAGGACCTTGCCGCGCAGGTCGTTGCTGTTCGCCGAGGTGCGCTGCGCGTCGAACGCCGGGTTACGGCCCGCCCGCTCGTCGATCGGGGTGAAGCCGGCCGAGTCGAACGGGTTGGTGTCGTCGCCTGTGGACAGGTAGAGGTTGCCCGCCGCGTCGAAGTCCATGTCGCCGCCGACGTGGCAGCACATGCCCCGGCTGGTCGGCACGTTGAGGATCAACGTCTCGCTGGCCAGGTTGATGGTGTTGTCCGCGTTCACCGTGAACCGGGCCAACCGGTTGACACCCTCCCAGACGGCGAATTGGGCCGGCGTGCCCTCGGCGGGCGCACCACCGCCAGGGGTGCTCAGTGGTGGGGCGAAGTACGCGTACACCCAGCGGTTGGTGGCGAAGTTCGGGTCGGCCTTGATGCCCTGCAAACCCTCTTCGTCGCCGGTGTAGACCGGCAGGGTGGCGGCGATCTTGGTGTTGCCGGCGGCGTCGGTGTGCCGGATCACGCCGTTGCGGGAGGTGTGCAGCACGCCCCGGTCGGGCAGGACGGTGAGGCTCATCGGCTCGCCGGTCTCGGCCGCGCCCTTGGCCAGCTCCACCTGCTGGAAGCTGCTGGTGACGGTGGGGCCACAGTCGGCGTCGACCGCGCCGGCGGCCGTCTGGATGCCGCCGAGCAGGTGCTGACGGAAGTTCGCCTCGGTGTACGACGCGTCGGTGTGCCCCAGGCCGGTGTACCAGGCTCGGCCGCCGGAGTAGTTCTGGCACCAGGAGATCGGGTGGTCGGCGCCCATGCTGCCGCCGGTGTAGGTGGTCTCGTCCAGGGTGGCCAGCACGTGCGCGTTGCCCCGGGGGTTGGTCCGGTAGTTGTACAACTCGTCGAACCGGCTCCACCGCTGCGGCAGCCCCGCTGTGGACGGGTGCACCTGGTCGGCCACCTTGACCGTGACGTTCTGCTCGGCCGGGTGCGAGGCGAAGTACGCCCCGACCAGTCCCCCGTACCAGGGCCAGTCGTACTCGGTGTCGGAGGCGGAGTGCACGCCGACGTACCCACCGCCGCCGGTGATGTAGCGCTCGAACGCGGCCTGCTGGGCGGCGTTGAGAACGTCACCGGTGGTGGAGAGCCAGATCACCGCGGCGAACCGGTCCAGGTTGGCGTCGGTGAACTGGGCGGCGTCCTCGGTGGCCTCGACGGTGAAGCCGTTTGCCGCACCGAGTTGCTGGATCGCGGCGATGCCCTGCGTGATGGATCCGTGCCGGAACCCGGCGGTCTTGCTGAAGACCAGCACGGTGAACGGTGCGGCACTGGCCGTGGGTGGCGAGGCGACGATGCCGCCCGCCACAAGGATCGCGCTCAGCACGAGGCCGAGCCACGATCTCAGGGATCTGCGCACAGTGGGGTCCTTTCGCGGTGCGGGGGACGGCGTGCGCCGATCACGCCAGGCGGTGGTGGGACGAGACATGTGAATGCATCGTTGCGGTCGGATGACGGGCGCGTCAAGCACTCACCCAGCATCCGTGAGAGCGTTATCTCCGCAGGTCAGGGGCGACTGCATAAAGTGAGATCGAATAACGGTTTTCGGGCCACGATCCACAGTCGTGAGGGCTCCCGTGCCGACACCTGCGCCGGAGTCGCCGGCAATGGTGGTTAGGCAAGGCTGGCCTACACAAAACACCCCAAAAGATAGGGAATTGTCCGGTCGGAGCCGGGTATGGAGATGACCCGGTGCCACCGACGGAAGCGAGATCGCCATGACCGACATGCTGGAGATGCCGCGGGTACACGAGTGCACAGTCACCGACTGCGGCTACAACCACGACGGCTGCCACGCGTTCGCCATCACCATCGGGCAGCAGAACGCCAGCTGCGCCACGTTCATCGACACCTCGGCGAAGGGCGGGCTGGACCGCGTCATCGCCCAGGTCGGTGCCTGCAAGCGGTCCGACTGTCAGCACAACGCCGAGTTGGAGTGCCACGCGCCGTCCATCCGAGTGGGTCCGGGTCAGGACATCGCGGACTGTCAGACGTACGAGCCGCGCTGATCCCGGCGCGACGCGAGTGAGGGATGGCCGCCACTGCCGTCCTTCACTCGCGTCGCGCTGCCGGTGACGCGGGGACGACCATCGGCCTGCCGGCAGGTGCTCAGCGCCCGCCCGCGGCCAGCTCGGCGATCATCCCCTCGCAACTGCGGACGACGACCTGAGCGCCGCGGCGCTGCGCCAGCGGGAGCAGAGGATCCTCCGCCCGGTCCCGCCACCGCCACTGCGCCTCGGCGGCGATCTCCCAGAGTTGCCGCACGTCGGCCTCATGCTCGACACCGAGCCGAGCCGCGAGGCCCACCCCGTCGCCGCCGACCAGCCGTTGCGCCTCGGCGGCCAGCTCCGCGTCGAACCCCAGTCGGGTGTTCCGCAGCGCCACCAGCAGGCGCAGCTCCCGGAACTCGTGCGCGCCGGCGAGGATCTGCTCCACCGCGCCGACCAGCTCGGCGGAGCCCCGGGTGGGCTCGGCCCGCAGCAGCGCGTCCACCGCGGCCAGCGCGGACCGCGCCTTGAGGGCGTCGTGGCGATCGATGAAGGACCGCGTCAGCGACTCACGCAGCTCGGTGAGACCACTTCGCCGAATCAACTCGGCGGAGAGCTTCACCCGGCTGTCGAACCCGCTGCGCACCAGCGTGGCCGCCAGCCGGACACCGAAGATCCCGAACCGGCCCAGCAGTGCGGCGCGCACCTCGGTGTCCAGCCGCACCGGGAGCTCGCCGCGGAGGAAGCGGTCGGCGGAGATGAGGTGGGCGTCCAGCTCCGCCCGGGGCACCTGAGCCAGGGTCGCGAGCGCGGCGAAATCGGATTCACCGAGCAACCGGCCAGCCAGGCCGATCATGCCGCTGCACGCCACGACGTTGACGCTGAGCGCGTTCACCCTCGGGTCGCGGTAGTGCCGGCGAGCGAGCTGGCGGGCCGTGAGCAGGCCGTCGATCCGGCCGCCACCGGTCTCGTCGGCGCGGGACAGCACCATGATCACGTTGACCGGAGCGGACTGCCCGACGGCACTGTCCCGTGCGGACTCCAGCACCCGCAGGTCGCTGTCGCGACCGTCGCGGGTCAGGTACAGCACCGCGTCCGAGTCGCGCAACACCCGCTCCAACACCGGCGCCCGGCCCTGCTCGGCGCCACCGGTGACCGCCGGAGTGTCGATCAGCGTGATCTGCCGCAGCGCCCGCGTCGGCCACCGCACGACGATGTCCCGCACCTCCCCCGCGCCCCAGCCCAGATCCACCCGCAGCCCGGTCGCCGACTTCACCACCGCCAACTCCTGCGGTGGCTGCCCGACCGGGTAGGCGGTGGCGCGCGGCGCGGCACCGTCCTCGTACCAGGTGAAGGCCCGGTCCGCCCGCTCGACCGGCGCGACCTCCTCACCCATCAACGCGTTGAGCACCGTCGACTTGCCCGATCGCCACGGGCCGACGATGGCGATCCGCAACGGCTGCTCCAACCTGGCCACCTGTTGCCGAAGATCGGCGACGGCCCGGGGATTGTCCTGGTACAGCTCGATGGCCTGGTGCAGCAACCCCCACGCCGCCTCGTCCAGGCGCACTCCCACGGTCATGCCTGTGGCTCCAGCAGCAGCGGGGCGGGACGGGCGCCGGTCAACTGCTGAGCCTGCTCGTACACCGCCGCCAACCTGGTCATCTTCAGCCGGATCTCGCGCTGCCGCTGCTCGCGCACCGAGGCATCGGTGTCGGCCTCCTGCTTCGCGCTGCGGAACGACTGCACGATGGCCTCCTGCAGCTCCTCGGTCAGCCCCGTGAAGTGGTCGCGCAGCATCCGCTGCACCTGCCGGGCGGCGTCGCGGCAGTCTCGGATGATCCGGACGAAGAAGTCGTCGACATGCCGCTGGATGGCCGTCTTGACCGTCGCCTGCCGCCGACGGAGCAACTGCTTGCTCTCGTCACGGATGCTCTTGCCGCCGAAGAGCGCCCCGATGCCGACCGAGACCGGATTGATCATTGGCATGCCGGCCAGGGTGGTCGCCAGACCGAACATCAGCATGCCGCCGTACGAGCCCTTCATGCCGGTGAACAGCTTCTGACCGGTGGTGAACCTGTCGATCGTCGGCCGTTGCAGGTCGGGCAGTCGCTCGCCGATGTCGTCCGGCATCGTCATCGACCAGGGCGGCAGCACGTCGTAGCCGTACCTGTCGAAGTTGGCTGCCACCCGCCGGGCGATCCAGTCACAGCGCTGGATCAGCCACTCGTGGTTCGCCTCGGCCGCCTCCACCAGGCTCCGCTCCAGCCAGTCCTGGAAGGTGTCCCAGGCGACCAACGGGTCCGCGGTGTCGAACGCCTCGTCCACCGCCCGCAGGATCTGTCTGGTCCGGTCACGCAGGTCGTACTCAAGGTCGGCGAGCAGGTCGGTGATCTCGTCGGTCAGCGTGTTCTGCCACCGGGTGGAGCACCGGCGCAACTCGTCGACCTCGCGCTGCGCCGCGTGCAGACGGGAGATCGGCCCGGACTGCTCCTCGGCCTCCTGGGTCGCCAACTCGGCGCGCAGCGGCGCGGCCAACTGCTCCACCACCGTCCGGGCCACGGTCTGCACCGCCGCCCGGGCCAGGTGGTCGGCCTTGCCGGCCAGGTCACCGTGCAGGCGGGCGATCAGCGCGGGGAAGCCCGACTCGGCGTTGAGGCCACGGTCGTCGGCGGCGGCCGCGCGCAGTCGCAGCGCCGCCGAAACCGGGATCAGCGTCGCCGGAATCCCCGCCTCGGCCAGGTGCTGCCGGTTGCGCTCGGCGACAGTCCGCCAGTCCGCCACCAGGTCGGTCTTGCTCTGCACCACCACCACGTTCGGATGCGAACGCATGATGTGCAGCAGCATGTTCAGCTCGGCGACCGACAACTCCCGAGTGGAGTCGGAGACAAGCAGCACGGTGTCCGCGCGGGCCGGTGCGGCGACCGAAGCGGCGGTGCCGATGCCGGCGACCTCGTCGGTGCCGGGAGTGTCCACCAGCACCAACCCGGCACCGAGCAGCGCACGGGGCACTCCGATCTCGACGTACGCCGGGCCGCCGCCCGGCCGACGACCGACCAGGCCGGCCACGCCCGCCGCGACCTGGTTAAGCGCCACCGGGGTCCGCTCGACGGCCACCGCGTCGGCGGCGCCGGTGGGGTGCCCCGGGGCTGATGGTGGTGCCTGCGCCACCGCCGCGGCGGGGGCCTCTGCATGCCGCACCACGGTCGGCAGGACTGTCGTCCGGCCGTCGCCGACCGGGCAGGCCGGAGCGTTGATGATCGCGTTGATCAACTGACTCTTGCCCTGGTTCGGCTCGCCGATGACCAGGACACGCAGCGTCGGGTCCAGCAGTTGCGCGCGCTTCTGCCGCACCGTCTGAAGTAGGTCACCGCGACCGTGTGCACTGCACGTGCGGGCGATTTCGTCCAGCACGTCCAACCAGATCCCGGCCATCACCGCACCAAGTGTGCGGATTTCGGCTCAATTATCAAGAGGGACCGGATGTGGAACCGGGAAGGGCCGGATCGCCCGAGACGATCCGGCCCTCCGCTCCGACCGGAAATCCGGATCAGAGCAGACCGCCGGTGATACCCAGCAGCCCGTGATCGGACGAGGCGTGCGAGTCGCCGCCGAGCACACCATCGGTGACCCCACCGGTCACGTCACCGACCGTGTCGGTGACACCGGGGAGGAGGCTGTCCACCTGGTGCGTCACGCCGCCCACCGTCGACGACACGTCGAGCGGCGGGACCCCGCCGACGATGCCGTCGCCATGCCCGAGGCCCAGCCCGCCAAGGGTGTCGTCGACACCGAGGGAGCTGACGACCCCGCCGAGCTGACCGTGGGTGCCGGAGAGGACACCGCCGGTCAGGTCGCCGCCGATCAGGTTCGAGTCAGTGACGCCGAGCAGACCGCTCGGGTCGCCGACGGTGCCGGTGACGTCCCCGAGCACCGGGTCCGCGATCGCGTCCACCGGCTGCACCACGTCGGCGTCGAGGGTGTGCGCCACGTCGGAGACACCGGCCAGGTCGGTGTCGAGGCCGGACGGGCCGACACCCAGACCGATGCCCGGCAGCACGGTGACCCCGGCGGCGGCGGTCGACGGGTCGACAGCGATGGCGCCGAGCACGCCGGCCTTGACGTCCACACCGCTGGGCGAGCTGGTGACGCTGATCTGCTGCGCCACGCTCTGCAACTGACCCACCACGTCGGTGGTGTCGGTGAGCAGCGGGTCCAGCCCGAGCTGCCCGACCGGCGAGGCCAACGGCGCGAGACCGGCACCCGGCGCGTAGTCGACGACCAGCGGTACGACGTCCTGCACGTCCGCAGCGGTGATGTCGGTGAGCCCGGCGCCCCGCAACGCACCCTCGGGGTCGAGGTCGAAGGCCGACCGCGCATCCGGGTTCGTCAGTAGGTCGAGCACGAAGTCGTGGAGCGTCTGCTGCGAGTCCATGTGCCGGTTCTCCTCGGATGTGGCATTGGCGGGGTGTCGTACGTCGACAGTGACGACGCTATTGCCGGGGCTCACCCCCGGGCATCGGGGCTGAGCCCGCATCCGGGTCGGTTGAACTAGGGGCTGCGCCACCTCGTACGTTAGGGGGACAGGGGGAAACCGTCCCGACGAGATTAGGGTCCCGACCAGGGAGTGATCTCTGGTACGAACGTAGGAGCCCGCGGGGTTCGCCGGGGGTGGGTCGTCGGGCAGCCGACGCCATCGCCACCGACCGGCTGACTCACGGGGAGAGACAGAGACGATGCCGTACGTCCTGGGGATAGACATCGGAAGCAGCAACACGGCCGCCGCCGTCGCACGGCGACGCGGCGCGACCTGGACCCGTCCCGAAGCCGTCCCGCTGAGCGCCGGCTCACCTCTCATGCCCTCGGTGTTGTGCCTGGTCGAGGACGGTTCGCTGCGCGTCGGCGAGCCGGTGACCGACGACGGCAGCCGCACCACCCGGGACTTCGTCCACCGCATAGGCGACGACGTGCCGGTGCTGCTCGGCGGCGAACCGTGCGCGCCGCAGACGCTGACCGCCGAACTGGCGGCGTGGGTGGTCGAGCGGGTCCACGCCCTGGAGGGCGGGGCGGCCGAGGCGATCGTGCTCAGCCACCCGGCAGGGTGGCGCCCCTACCGGCGGGAGGTGCTGCACCGGGCCCTGTCGGACCTCGGCCTACGGCACGTGACGTTGCTGCCCCGCACGGTCACGGTCGCCGAGAGCCACGCCGCTCGAGGGTTCGCGGGAAGCACTGCCGTTGTCTACGCCGTCGGGGGCAACAGTTTCGAGGCCGCTCTGGTGCGCCGGACCCCGCGCGGCACGTACGAGACGTTCGGCACCCCGCAGGGTCTCGACTCGATCGGTGGCGCCGACTTCGACGAGGCGCTCGCCGAACATGCCCGTACCGTGCTGGCTCGGGAGTTGGCCGCGACCGGGCGTCGCGGGGCCCAGGCCGCGCTGCGCGGGCTACGCGCGGAGTGTGACCGGGTCA
Source organism: Micromonospora sp. NPDC050795 (assembly GCF_044456785.1). Lineage (NCBI taxonomy): Bacteria > Bacillati > Actinomycetota > Actinomycetes > Micromonosporales > Micromonosporaceae > Micromonospora > Micromonospora sp. NPDC050795. The sequence continues at coordinate 10,901 of NZ_JBITGE010000005.1, forward strand.
AGCGGGTGCTGACCGTCGACCTCACGGCCGACGTGGTGCTGACCCTGCCGAGCGGCCCGGCGCGGGTGCCGGTGACCCGAGCGCAGTTCGAGGCCATGATCCGCCCGACGGTGCAGGCCACCGTCGACCTCCTGCTCCGGGCCGTGCGCAGTGCCGACCTGACCCCGGCTCAGCTCGACGGCGTCCTGCTGGCCGGCGGCTCCACCCGGGTCCCGCTGGTGACCGAACTGATCGGCGCGGCTCTCGCGGTGCCCGTCGAGGTGGAGCCGGACGCACAGTTGACCGCCGCCACCGGGGCGGCGATGGCCGCCTGCCAGGTGGTGTCACCACGCCCTCGCCAGCCGGCGCCGGCCCGAGTTCCGGCCCCGGTCAGCGGCACCGGGCAGGCCACCCTCCCGGCACCACGCCGCCCTCATCACACCGTTCCGGGCGATCCGCCACCGCGGCCCCCGGTCCGGGTCCTCCCACTGGAACTGCCGAAGCCGTCCCGCCTTGCGCTGGCCCGCGGCCGCGGACGCGAAGGATGACCCCGATGATCATGAATGACCTCGCCGCACCAGGGTTGATCCTGGACAGGGGGTTGCAGGCGCTACTGGACACGGTCGCGCAGGACCCGAGCGGCCCACTCGCCGTCGGCGTCGCCGGCCCGGCCGGTCACGGAAAGACCGCGTTCCTCACCGAGCTGGAGCGCGTTCACCAGCGCGCCGGGATCGCCGTCCGCACGGCCGCCCCGGAGCCGGATGAGCCGGTCGACCCCGACACGGTGGTGCTGGTCGACGACGCGCACCTGCTCGACGACGCACGGACCGAAGCGCTGCTGCGTCTGGTCGCGGGCCGGCGACACCGGCTGGTGGTCGCCCACCGCCCGTGGCCCCGTTCAGCGGCGTTCAGTGAGCTGGTCGACGCTCTGCGACGCGACGGGCAGGCCGTGCTGCTCACACCGTTCACCAGGGAGCAGACCGCCGCCCATCTCGCCACCACGCCCGAGCTGGGCCGCCCGGCCGACCTGGTCGACTTCGTCCACACGCAGACCGCCGGCGTACCCCGCGACGTGGCACGGCTGGCCCGCGGCCTGGCCGGCGCGGAGACCCGGACCGGCACGGTGGACCCACCCCGCTCCGTCATCCTCGAGTTCGGCCCGGACCTGGACGTCCAGCCCGCCGGGGTACGGCGTCTGCTGCTCGCTGTCGCGGCCGGCGGGGCGCTGCCGGTGAGCATGCTCGGCGCGCTGCTGGGCCGGGACCCGGCCGGGGTGGACGAACTGATCGCCACGACCAGGGCGGCCGGGCTGCTCGGCGCGGACGGCCGGCTCGCACCGATCGTCCGGCGGGCCGTCGCGACACTCAGCCCGACCACCGAGCGGACAGCGGTCTGGCGGGGGCTCACCGAGTTGCAACTCGCCCGGGGTGGCGCGGTGCTGCCGCTGGTCCGTTCCCTGCTGGCGCTCGGCGCGCTCGGCGACTGCCCGGCCGCGACCCTGGCCGCCGCGGCGGACGAGGCGCCGGCCGACGAGCCGGCGTTCGCCGCCGAGCTCTTCGCGGCGGCCACGGCGGCCGGCCAGCCGCCCAACGCACGGCAGGCGCTCGCCGCCGCGCTCGCCGGTGACCTCGACGACGCGCTTCGGCTGGCGGACCGACTCCTGGCCACTGCCGCTCCCCCGGATCGCTCCGAGGCGGCCGTGGTCGCCGCCACCGCCCTGGCCCACCGTGGCCACATCGGTCGCAGCGTCGAGCTGTTCCGGTGGTCGGGCACCGCCTCGGCGGCGGCGTTCGCCATCGTCGGCGGGTTGGCCATCGGTGACCCGGCCGCCAGCACCGAGTCACCGGCAGGCGACCCGGCGGGCGACCCGGCGGGCGAACCCCCGACCCTGCACGCCAGCGCCGCCCGACTGATGGCCAACGGTGTACGGGAGAGCGTGACCGGCCCGCCGACCGCCGCGCTCTCCGCGCTCGTGCAGGCCGCCGCGCTGCTGGAGCCGGACGGCCGGGCGGCGCTGCTGCCCGACAGCCCGGCGGCACTCGCCGCGTTGACCGCGGTGCACTGCGGTGAGCTGGAAATCGCCGAGCGGGTGCTGCACCGCGCCCTGGGCGCCGGTGTCGGCGGCCCGCTGATGGCCCGCCGCCACCGGCTGTTGCAGGCCTGGATCCTGATGGTCCGTGGCGAGATCCACGCCGCCGGCGAGCGGCTCGCCACTGTGACGCTCGACGGGCGGCCACTGGAGTCACGCGACCAGCTCTTCGCCGCCGCGATCCGGATGGGCATCGGCCGGCGCAACAGTGACCTCGGGGCGCTCAAGCGTGGTTGGGAACAGGCGCTGGAGGCCGTGGTGCGGCATCCCGTCGACCTGTTCACCCTGCTGCCGTTGGGTGAGCTGGCCATCGCGGGCGCACGGCTGGGTGACCTGGCCCGGCTGGAGCCGTACCTGCACCAGGGTCGTGAGCTCCTCGACCGCCTCGACAACCCAGCATTGTGGAGTGTTCCGCTGCACTGGAGCGGGCTGCACGCCGCCATCCTGACCGGCGAGCCGACGACCGCCGACGGACACGTCACGGCGTTGCTGGCCGCCGCCGGCCACAGCCGGTACGCGGCAGTGGTCGCCGCCGCCGCGGAGAGCTGGGTGGAGGTGCTCCGGGGTGTCGTCGACCCGATCCGGGTGGAGGCCGCCGCCCGAGGGCTGCACGACACCGGGTTGTGCTGGGACGGCGCCCGCCTCGCCGGGCAGGCCGCCATCCGCACCGCGGACCGACGGGCGATGACCGCCCTGCTGGAACGCGCCCGTGCGTTGCAGGGGCGGCCCTCCGGTGGGCAGAGCGGGCAGACACCGACGGCCGGTGCGAGCACGGCGCGGGTCGCCGGCCCCACCCAACACGGCCTGAGCGACCGCGAGTACGAGGTCGCCGAGCTGGTGCTCGCCGGACTGACCTACCGGGAGATCGGCGATCGGCTCTTCATCTCGGCCAAGACTGTCGAACACCACGTGGCGCGGATGCGTAACCGGCTCAACTGCGCCAACCGCACCGAACTGCTGGCGCTGCTGCGCACCCTCGTCGCCGACCGGGCCAGCGACACGGCCGGGCAACCGTGGCCGCAGCGGGCGACCCGATGACCCGGGACGACGTCCGGCTGATCCGGACCAGGCTGGCCGTACTGGCCGCCGTGCTGGTCACGCTCTGGTCGTACGCGGCCTACGTGTCCAGTCAGGACGCCGTCGACCTGCTGCGCGTCCGGGCACTGGCGGACACGCTGGGCCAGCCCATCGACCGCCTGATCCTGAGCCTCCAGACGGAACGCCGGATCACCGCCGAGACGATCGCCGGGGCGGGGCGGACGACGCCCGCGCTGGTCGGGGCCCGCGAAGGCACCGACCGGGCCGCCGCCGAGATCCGCGAGTTCACCAAGGGCCGCGACCTTCGGCTGCTCAGCGCCGGCACCGTCCGCGACCGGGCCGGCGAGCTGGTCCGCCGGCTCGACGGCCTGGGCACGACCCGGTCCCGGGTCGACGCCGGGCGGCTCGACCAGGGCGCGGCAGTCGACGGGTACGACGAGGTCATCGACATCGCCTTCGGGGTGTACGGCCCGGAGTGGGGCGCGTACGAGAGCGGGTTGGCCGCCGAGACCCGCGCGGTGATCGCGCTGGCCCGCGCCCGGGAGCTGCTCGCCCGGGAGGACACCGCGGTCAGCGCGGGCCTGGCCGCCGCGCGGCTCGGCGTCGACGAGCAGCGCAAGCTGACCGCGCTGGTCAGCATCCAGCGGTACGCGCACACCGAGGCCGCGGCCGGGCTCCCGCCCGACGGCGGGGCCGAGCATCAGCGCCTCGCGGCCGGCCCCGAGTTCGCGGCCCTGCTCGCCCTGGAGGACCGGCTGCTGCTCCAGGGCGGCACCGCCAACGCCCTGGCCGGTCTCACCGTCCAGGAATGGCGGCCCGCGGCGGACGCCTCCCTCGGCGCGTTGCAGACAGTCGTGACGAACACCGCCCGCGGCAGCGTCGAGCGGGCCACCCCCGGTGCCGCCATGCTCATCGCGCGTACCGGGGCCGTCGTGGGGCTCGGCCTCATCGTCGTGCTCGTGCTCCTGCTGAGCTGGGCGGGCACCGTCCGACGCCTGACCGACGAACTGACCAGAAGCGGCACCGACCTTCCGACTCCGTTGCCGGGCACGCCGGCCCCACCCCCGACCCCGGCGACGCCGGAGGTTGACACCGAGCGGGAGCTGTTCCTGAGGTTGACCCGACGCAACCAGGTCCTGCTGCGCGACCAGCTCAGCCTGCTGGACGGGATGCAACGTCGGGAACGGTCCACCGAGGAGACCGGCGAGCTGTTCCAACTCGACCACCTCACCACCCGGGTCCGCCGCAACGTGGAGAAGCTGATCACCCTGGCCGGCGCGACACCCGCCCGCCGTTGGCGACGCCCCGTGCCACTGCTCGACGTGGCGCGCGGCGCGGTCGCCGAGGTGCCGGACTACCACCGGGTCCTGATCGCGCCGCACTGGCCGTGGTCGCTCGCGGGCCCGGCCGTCACGGACGTCATCCACCTGCTGGCGGAGCTGATCGAGAACGCGCTGGCCTCCTCCGGGGCGGAGACCACCGTCCGGGTCAGCGGCGAACAGCGACCGCAGGGATGTGCCGTGATCGTCGTCGACGACGGGCCGGGCCTGGACGCCGCCGCGCTGGCCGAGGCGAACCACCTGCTCGGCAGTCCGCCACCGGACGGCCCGGCCGCGGGCCGCACCGGCTGGTACGCGGCCGCCGTACTGGCCGGCCGATGCGGTGCCCACGTCTCGCTGCGCCCCAGCCGGCGCGGCGGGACGACCGCTGTCGTGCTCCTACCCTCCCGGCTGATCACGGTCACCGACACCGGCCGTATCCCGGCCACCGCACCACCCGACAGCCCGTACCCACCGGCCCTCACCGGCGCCGACCTGACCGACCCCGTCGGCGACGGCGCGCTGCCGACGCGGGTCCGCCAGCCCGGGCCGAACGGCCCGGAACACGTCAGGACCAGCCTCGACACGGTTGAGTTGCCGGTCGCCAGAACAGCGAGGAGACAACAATGACGTCTGCAGTGGCCACCGAGGGCGGCCTGACCGACGCCCTGAACGACCTGGTCGACCGGGTGCACGGTGCGGAGTTCGCAGTGGTGCTCTCACCGGACGGGCTGCCGCTCGGTGGCTCGCGGCGGGTGGGGGCGAAGCTGGCCGAGCAGATCTCCGGCGTGGTCGCCGGACTGATCGCGTTGGGACTGGCCGCCACCCGGACCTGTGACGCGGGTGAGCTGCGTCAGGTCGTGGTGCAGATGTCGCGAGCGTTCCTGTTCATCGCCACCATCCCGAACGGGACCATCCTCACCGTGCGGATCGCCGGTGACGACGTGGAGGTCGGTGACATGGCGTACGAGGTGGCGCTCTTCGTGGGGCAGGCCGAGCAGCACCTGCCGATCACGCTGGGCCCGGCCTCCTCGGTGACGATCGGGGACACAGGTGCACTCCAGCGGCGCCACTGACGAGGCGTGGTACGACGACGACGCGGGCCCGGTCGCCCGGCCCTACACGATGACCGGTGGGCGTACCGCGCCCGCACGCGGCCAGTTCGACCTGATCTCGCTGGTCGTCGCCCGGCGGGGGGTCACCCCTCCCACGCCGCTCTTCCCCGAACAGGCGCGGATCCTCGAGCTGTGTCACCATCCAGTGTCGGTGGCCGAGGTAGGTGCCGAATTGGACCTTCCACTGGGGACGGTCCGGGTGCTGCTCGGTGACCTGCTCGCCGCCGGGCTGATCGAGACGCACGAACCGCCGATGCTGTCGGAGCTGCCGACCGAGGACCTGCTCGAGGCGATACTCGTTGGGCTTCGCGGGTTGTGACCGGGCAGGCGCCACCCGCGACCCGGACGGATCGCGGGCACGCACCCGGCGACGAACTGAAAGAGAGACTGGCAGTGCCGGCAACACCACCCCAACCACGCCGTACCGTGGCGATCATCCTGCTGGATCGGGTCGTGGCCCTCGTCACGGCCGCACGGCGGGTGCTCACCGGTCGGGAGGACGTCTCGCGGGCCACCTGGGTGGCTGTTGTCGCGGCGCTCGGGGTGCTGATCGCGACGGCCGTGTCCGTCGTCGGGGTGCTGCGCACGCCGGAGAAGCTGACGCCGGTGACCCTCGACCCGCCGCCGTCGAACGAGCAGGTGGGCGCGTCGCCGTCCGCCACCCCCCGCGCGCAGGCGCGACCGGCGCTCACCAGCCCGGCGGTGGCCGCGCCCCCGTCCGCCTCGGCCTCGTCGGTCCCACCGGCCGTCGCGTCGTCGACCCGGCCCACGCCGACCGGTGCCACCGCCGAACCCACCCCGGCGGCCCTGGGCGCGGACTTCGCCATCACTGACAACGCCCTGCTCAGCTACGGCGCGACAGTGACGATCAGCAATCCCGGCCCGGTCCCGGCGCCGGGGTGGACGCTGGTCGTCACCCTGCCCCGGGAGTCGCTGGGCGTCAGCGGGGTCGAGGGGGCACAGGCCAGCCGGGACGGTGCGGTGTGGACGTTCGTGCCGGACCCGAACACCGGTCAGGTGCCCGGCAGCGCCTCGGTCCGGGTGACGTTCCGGGTCAATGGATCGTTGACCGGTGCCGCCCCCAGGGCGTGCACGATCGACGGGGTCGCCTGCTCCGGCCTGCCGAACTGACCAGCCTGGAACGCCCGGGTCGAGCGCGGTACACCCGGCGTTCCGGCGGCAGCCATGCTTGATTGATCATCAGTTCGGGCGTGCTTCGTACCGTGCGACCATGACTGTCCCACCCGCATCACCGTCGCCTCGCCGCGTCGGGTCACGCCTCGGCGCCCTGGGTGCCCGGGCCGCCGCCGCCGTCGCCGCTCTCGCCGTCACCGGCGCTGCCGTCGCGGTCGCCGTCGCCACCTCGTCGCCCGCCACCGCCGAGCCGGGCAGCGTCGTCGTCTCGGAGAACTTCTCGGCCGGGTCGCTGCCCGCCGGTTGGCATGCGGTCGACGGCACCTGGAAGGTCGAGAACGGCCGACTGTACGGAACCTCCGCCAGCTCCAGCGAGAACAACAAGATCACCTTCGGTCGGCACCTGAACGACTTCCGCCTCGAGGCGACCATGCGCTTCGAGTCGGTCTCGGCCACCACCCGCTGGGCCTCGCTCGGCATCGACGTCCCCGCCAGCGGCGCGACCCCCTGGTGGATCGCCACCATGCGCAGCGGCACCACCGCCGCCAACGGGCTCGAATTCGCCCAGCGGACCGCTGCCAACGCCTGGGTCGTGACGAACACCGCCTCCGCCCCGTCCGCCGCCGGCACCGGTCGGGACGTACGCGTCGCCGTCGAGGTGCACGGCAACCAGGCCCGTTGGATCTTCGACGGGCGGGAGGCGATGCGGACCAGCAGCCTCCAGCGTTCCGCCGACGGCGTCCAGGGGCTCTTCGTCAACGGCGCGACCGTGTCGTACGACGACGTCACCGTCACCGAGCTGGCGCCGAACGGCTACCTCCGCCCCGAGGGCAGCCCGTTCACCGTGATCGCCCACCGGGGCGCGTCCGCCGCCGCACCGGAGAACACCCTCGTCGCCCAGGAGATCGCCCGTAGGGGCGGCGCCGACTGGATCGAGAACGACGTCCAGCCGAGCAGGGACGGTGTCCCGTTCATCCTGCACGACGGCACCGTCGACCGGACCACCGACGGCACCGGCAACATCCGGGACCTGACCGCCGCGCAGATCAAGGCGCTCGACGCCGGTTCCTGGTTCGGCCCGCAGTACGTCGGCGAGCGGGTGCCCACCCTCGCCGAGCAGCTCGCCGACCTGCGGACGCGGGGTGGCAACCTGCTCGTGGAGATCAAGGGCAAGCACACCCGCGACGAGGTCGCCACGATCATCCAGGTGATCCGGACCGAGCAGATGATGGGCCGGGTCTTCATCCAGAGCTTCGAGGTCGACGCTCTGAAGTACACCTACGAGATCGCCCCCGAGCTGCCGCTCGGCCTGCTCCGCAGCACCCTGGACGCCGACCCGGTGGCGATTGCGAAGGAGCTGCACCTGACCGCGTACAACCCGGACGGCAACGCGCTGTTGGCCAAGCCCGAGGTCGTCGCCCCGCTGCACGCAGCCGGGGTCGCCGTGATGGCGTGGACGATGGACTCCGCCGGCTTGTGGCAGCGGCTGGAGCGGATCGGCACCGACGCGATCATCACCAACCGGGCGGCGGAACTGGTCGGCTGGAACTCGGCGTTCGTCCAGCGGGCCCCCGCCGACCCGACCGTGCAGATCACCTCGCCGACCGGCGGGGCTCGGCTGGACCGGGCGCAGTCACCGGTGATCGCGGTCGCCGCGACCAACGCCGACACCGTCACCGTGACGCTGGACGGTAAGAAGTGGGCCGCCGGGCGCAAGCTCGACCTGGCCAAGCTGACCGCCGGCCGGCACACCATCACCACCGAGGCGACCGGGCCCGAGGGCACCGCCACGGCGACCAGCACCTTCACCGTGACGGTGAGCCAGGCTGGCCTCGGCTACCTGATCCTCACCTCGGGCGCGGACCCGGCCGCCGTCACGGCGATGACCACCAAGCTGGCCCACACCCAGTACGCCGAGCTGGCCACCTACGCCGACCGGCAGGCCGGCAAGCTGGTGCCGGCGGAGGTCGCGAGTGTCATCGCCGCCGACGCCCGAACCCTCGCCCTGAAGTAGCGACTCGAAGGGTGGCGCTGGCCTGATGGGGCCAGCGCCGCCCCCGGTCGTCAGTAGATGCCGACCGGTGACCCGGCATGTTCGCCCCGCCGTCGTACCAGCGGCAGCGCCGGGGCCAACGCCAGCGCCATGCACAGGCCGCCGATGGGAAGCAGGTCGAGGGTGACCGCCGGCAGGACGATGCCGACGAGGAGCAGCGGCACGCTCCACCACGGCAGCCGCCGTCGGGCGGCGAGCATGCCCGTGAGCACGAGCAGGCCGAGGAAGAAGAACTGGGGTACGACGTCGTAGAAGGCCACCTCCACGCCGGGGATGTCTTTGAATTCCGCGCCGAGCCTCGACATCTCCGCCCGGTCCTCGGCCAGCAGCCCCTCGACGATGTCCGCGCCGAACTGCACCATCGTCGCGGCGAGGCCGACGAACGTGCCGGCCACCACCCCGGTGCGCCACGGACTGCGGGGCAGCAGGCGGGACAGCGCGAGCACACCCGGGACGAAGCAGACCATGCCGGCGAGGGCCGCCAAGTGGGCGGCCTGCCAGTCTAGCCCGGGGCCGTACACCCCGTCGGACTTTCCCCACAGCCGGACCAGTCCGTAGGCCACGATGCCGACCGGGCCGGCGATCACGTAGAGCGCAGCGCGTTTCATGCCAGTCAGCATGTGACCGCCGACGCCTGCCGACCTCCGGGAGCTACCCTCGGGTCGCCCTGGCTTTCGTCTCAGGTCTTCCACCGAGCAACCCCGACACCTCGCGTTCAGCGTTCGGTGATGAGGGGGGCGTAGTCGCCGCGGGTGAGCGGCATGGTCGACAGGGAGCCGTCGGCCCGGGGCACGCCCAGAGCCCTGCCGTCGCGCAGGAAGGCCACTGTGGAGACGTCCTCGCGGCTGGTGAGAGTGCAGACGATCTGCCCGAAGGCGAGGACCTCGTCGCTGCGACCGCCCACCTCGGCGGGTTCGTCCACAGCGACGACGGCCTGCGTCCCGGTAACTGTCGCGAGGGCGGCGTTGACCGCCCCCGGCAGCGCGCTGGTCAGATCGCTGTCCCGTTCGGCCCCGCTGGGGCCGGCCAGCAGGTGCCGCAACTGGTCCGCGATGCTGGGTGCCCTGTCGACGCGCCGGACCACGGGGACGATGCGGTTGTTCCGGACCAGGCAGAGCGTCTCGGCGGCGCTGCCGGCCGGTGCGGTGGTGTCGGCGGGAGCGGCGCTGCTCAGCGGCCCTCGCGGGGCCGGCACCGCGCGTGGGGTGTCGTCGGTGGGGATGCCACACGCGGTCAGCAGCACAACGAGGGCCAACGGGACGAGACGACGGGGCCTCACGACAGGCTCCCCGGCAGGGTGACCCGGAAACAGGCGCCCCCGCCCGGACGGTCGGCGACCGTCACCTGCCCCGCGTGCGCGGCGGCGTGCTGCGCGACCAGCGCCAACCCCAGGCCGGTGCCGTCGCCGGCGCCACGGGTGTGGGCGGCTCGCCCCCGGACGAACCGGTCGAAGATCGCCTCGCGGTCCTCCACGGGAACACCCGGACCGTCATCGTCGACCTCGATGACGCCGCTGTGCCCGTCCCGGTCCAGGCGAACAGCCACCGGGCCACCGCCGTAGGTCGCGGCGTTGTCGAGCAGGTTCGCCAGGATCTGGGCGACCCGCCGCCGCTCGACCTGCCACGTCGTGGGCACGTCCGGTGCCAGGCTGACGAGGGTGCCCGGCAGGTCGTACGCGTCGCAGGTCTCCCGGGCCAGCTCCACCACGTCCACCGGGGCACGGTGGGCCGGCTGGTCGCTGCGGGCCAGGTCGATCAGGTCGTTCACGAGCCGTTGGAAACGATCGATCTCGTCGGCGACGAGCCCGGCGGCGGTGGCGGTCCGTTCGTCCTGGTGCTCCCGACGGCGGGCCAGGACGCTGGCCGCCGCGGCGAGGGTCTGCAACGGGGACCGCAGTTCGTGGCTGACGTCGGCGGCGAACCGGCGGTCCCGTTCGATGCGCAGGGCGAGGCGGTCGACCATCTGGTTGAACGACGAGGAGAGGCGGGTGAGGTCAGGGTCGGTGGCCGGGTCGAGCCGGGCGGTGAAGTCGCCGGCGGCGATCTTCTCGGCCGCGTCGGCGACCGCTGTCAGCGGCCGCAGCCCGTGTCGGGTGGCGTACCAGGCGAGGGCGGCGCCGGATCCGGCGACCAGCACCGCGACGCTGGTCAGCGCGAGGGCCAGCACCCGGAAGGTCTGCTCCAGCTCGCGCAGCGAATTGACCTCGAAGTACGTCGCGGACGCGGACAACGGCACACCGACCACCAGGGCCGGTTGTCCGTCGACGCGGACACGCTGCACGGCCGGCTCCCCGGCGGAGACGACCCGGAGCAGCTCGTCGGGGATCGCGGCCGTGGTGCCGGGATCGGCGGCCCTCGCGTACCACTCGCCGTTGAGGTGCAGCACCGGTCGACGGCTTCCGCCGGTGTCCAACGACCGGAGCACCTCCACCACGTCCGGGGTGTCGGTGTCGAGGCCGGCATGCACCACGGCGGCGTCGAAGTAGGCGGCCCGCAGGGCGATGCGTTCGCGGTCGTCGAGCAGGGACCGGCGGGTCAACTCGTAGGAGATCAGGGCCATCGACGCTGAGAGCAGGAGCGCGCCGACGGCGAACGCGGCGGTCACCCGGGTACGCAGTCCGAGACGTCTCATCGTTGCAACTTGTAGCCAAGGCCCCGCAGGGTGACCAGGTGCCGGGGGTTCGCCGGGTCCAGCTCGATCTTCTGCCGCAGCCGACCGACGTGCACGTCGACGAGCCGTTCGTCGCCGCTGTCGTACCCCCAGACCCGTTGCAGCAACTGCTGACGCGACAACACCCGACCGGCGTGCTCGGCCAGCTCACAGAGCAGCCGAAACTCGGTGCGGGTGACAGTGACCTGCTGGCCGGCGCGGCGCACCTCCCCCGCCTCCGGGCTGATCTCCAACTCGCCGAAGGCGACCGCCGGCACGGGCTCCGGTGCCGAGGTCGTGACCACCGGCCGGGCACGGCGGCGCAGAGCCCGCAGGCGGGCGGTCAGCTCCCGGATGGCCACGGGTTTGACCACGTAGTCGTCGGCGCCGGCTTCGAGGGCGGCCACGATGTCGTCGGTGCCGTCACGGGCGCTGACCACCACGATCGGGACGTCGTCGTCTCGGCGCAACTGTCGGATGCACTCGAAGCCGTCGAGGCCGGGCAGCATCAGGTCGACGAGCACGTAGTCGGCCGGGTGGTGGCGCTGGGCGCGCAGGCCCTCCTCGGCCGTGGCCGCGCCGAGGGCGTCGTAGCCCTCGTCCTCAAGTGCGAGCAGCAGCGCGAGCCGGATGCGGTCGTCGTCCTCGATCACCAGTACGGCCGTCATCCCGGAATCATCCTCGGCCGACCGCCGGGCGGCCAACCGTGCCCGCCGGCCGGCGGTTTTGTCACACAACTGTCACAGAGCCTTGCAGTGACCGCCAACCCCGCCCAGCACGGTGGGGAAGAAGCAAGGTCGACGGAGAGGGGTACGGCAATGGCGACGCCGGTGCTGCCCGCGAGGTACACGCTGCCGCTGGTCGAGGTTCGCGTCACCGAACTCGATCTGGCCTGTCTGCCGGAGGTCGGCGCGGTGTTCGACCGACTGCTGGCGCTGCGCCCCGCACAGGTCGTGCTCGACCTGTCCGACTGCCAGCACCTCGACGCCGCCGCCATCGGCCTGCTGCTCGACGTGCACCGGCGGCTGACTCGCGCCGATGCGGCCCTCACCGTCCGCGATCCGAACCCCCGGGTCCGGCGCATCCTGCACATCACCCGCCTGGATCAGGTGCTCCCGATCGTCAATGAGGAAGGACCAGCAGCATGACCGTCGTCCCGGACGAGTATCTGATGACCCTGATCTGCGACACCTGCGGCGAGACCATCCGCGGCACCGCGTGCGTGCTCCCCGACGCCGAGGTCGTCTGGACCCTGGTGGCCGAACATGGCTGGAGCGGCTCCCCCTTCGCCACCGGGCCGCACCGCTGCCCGCACTGCAGCCTCCTGCCCGCCTCGACCGGTGGACACGTGTCGTGCGACGAGCATGGCCCCGGTGGCATCCTCGGCATCGACCACCTCGACGGCACGACAGTCATCGCCGCCACTGGTGACATCGACCTCGACACCGGCGACAACCTGCGCACGGCGCTGCGGCACGTGGCCGAGGTGGGCGGGCACGTCGTGGTCGACCTGAGCCGGGTGCACATCATCGACTCGACCGGCCTCGGTCTGCTTGTGCGCGCCCACCGTGACGCCCGGGAACGGGGTGTCACGCTCTGCCTCGCCGCGCCGTCGAGATTCATCCGCACCGTCCTGCACACCATGCGTCTGGACGGGGCCTTCCCGATCTTCGACAGCCGCGACCACGCCCTCGCCGAGCTCTCCGACGGTGGCGGGAGGCCCCTTTCCGCGGGCCACGCGGTGGCCGTCCCCCGTTGAGGGAACGGGGCGAGACGACCGGGTGGCGAGCATGATTCATGCTGGAGTAATGATTCGTTTCGTACTGAATGTGCTGTGGCTCGTCTTCGGCGGTGGCCTCGTACTGGCGGTCGGCTACGGCATCGCCGCGCTGATCTGCTTCGCCCTGGTCATCACCATCCCGTTCGGCGTCGCCTCGCTGCGCCTCGCGGTCTACTCGCTGTGGCCCTTCGGCCGCACCCTGGTGCCCAAGCCGGGCGTGGGCGTCGGCTCCGGCCTGGCGAACATCCTCTGGGTGGTGCTGGCCGGCTGGTGGCTCGCGCTCTCGCACATCCTCGCGGGCATCGCCCTCTGCGTGACGATCATCGGGATCCCGTTCGGCATCGCCAACTTCAAGCTCGTACCGGCGGCGTTCTGGCCGCTCGGCCGTGAGGTCGTCGACGCGCCCTGAACACGGAAAACGGGAGGGTCGGGCTCGACCGCGTCACAGTGGCCTCGTTGACCATCAACTACGGACGCCGGCGGAGGTCATGGCGGAGGCCGAGCCGGTCATCCGGGGCGTGCTCCCCGACGCCAACGTGCCCACCTCCATTCGCGGCAACGGGCTCCCCGTCGTCCACGGCTCGGCCGCCGACCTGCTGTCGATCCTCGACAGCTGGCTCGCCGACCACGCCGAAGGGATCGCCTGCGTGATCGGCGACCCGGCCTTCGCGCCGACGTCCCGGGTCCGGTCACTGAGCCCGGAGCAGGCCAAGGGCCTCGAATTCGACCTGGTCATCCTCGTCGACCCGCAAGCGTTCGGCAGCGGCGTCCCGGGGGCGGTCGACCGCTACGTCGCGATGACCCGGGCCACCCAGCAACTCGTGCTCCTGACCAGCGACTGAGGGCGTTGCAGGCCCTGGCGCAGCACACCTGACTGCCGTTTGAGGACATCGACAACCGATACGCTGCGCCCTGTGGAGTTCCAGGTGCTCGGGGATGTCGCGGCCAGCCACCGGGGCACCCCAGTCGAGTTGGGTCGACGGCAGGAGCGCTGCCTGCTGGGGTTGCTGCTGCTGGAGCCCGGCCGGGTGCTGCTGACGGAACGCCTGATCGAGTTGCTCTGGAATGACATCGACGCGGCCGATCGCCGTGCGACCCTGCACACCTACGTGGCCCGGCTGCGGCGCAGGCTCGCTCCGTACGGGGCTCACATCGTCACGCGCGGCGCGGGTTACCTGATCGACGTGGACCCCGCGACAGTCGACCTGCACCGGTTCACGGCAGAGGTGGACCGGACGCGCACGATCGCTGACCCGGCGGTCCGCGCTCAGGCCCTGGCGGCGGCCCTCGATCTGTGGCGCGGTCCGCTGCTGGCCGGCGTCGCCGACGAGGCGCTACGTCGGCGACTCGGGCGTGGTCTTGAGGAGCGGCGGTTGGCTGCCTTCGAGCGGCGGGTGGAGGCCGAACTGGCGGCCGGTGAGCATGTCCGGGTGGTGGGGCTGCTGGCCGACCTGGTGCGGGAGTTTCCGACCAGGGAGCATGGGATCGAGCTGTTCATGCTGGCACTGAGTCGGGCCGGCCGGCGTACCGATGCCCTGGAGGTCTACCGCGACGCGCGCCGGACGCTTGTGGAGGAGTTCGGTGTCGAGCCCGGCCAGGATCTTCAGCGCCTGCACCAACGGATCCTCGCCGACGATCCGGATCTCGCGTTCCCCACGCCCAGCGGCACCGACGGCATGTCCGTCGCACCGCGACACCTGCCACGCGACATCCCGGGTTTCATCGGCCGCGAGGCGGATCTCGTGAACCTCGACAACACCGTCGGCGACGGTGTGGATCCCTCCGGGGTCGCCCCGATCTGCACGATCGGCGAATCGGCGGGCTCGGTAAGACGGCGTTGGCAGTGCACTGGGCGCATCGGGTGGCGTCGCGTTATCCAGACGGCCAGGTTTTCGTCAACCTTCGCGGCCACGGGACCGATTCGCCGACCCGCCCGATCGACGCACTCGGCCAACTGTTGCGGGCGCTGAGCGTGCCACCGGAGCGGATACCCCTCGACGTCGATGAGGCAGCGGCTCTGTACCGGTCGACACTCGCGGACCGGCGGGTGCTGGTCCTGCTCGACAACGCCATCTCCTCCGAGCAGGTGAGACCGCTGCTCCCGGCGTCGGCGCGCTGCCTGACGGTCATCACCAGCCGTAACCGTCTCGACGGGCTGGTGGCGCACGAGGGGGCGCAGAGTTTACGGCTGGGTCTGCTGTCCGACGACGAGGCGTACCGGCTTGTCGCGACGATGATCGGCGCGGATCGGGCGGCAGCCAGCCGGGACGAGATCTTCCGGCTGGCAGCGCTCTGCGGAAACCTGCCACTGGCCTTGCGCGTCGCCGCCGCACGGATCGTTGTGGACGAACGTCAGACCGTCCCGGATCTGCTGTTGGAGCTGGCCAACGCCCGAGAGCGGCTCTCCGGACTGGCCGTCGAGGGTGACAGCGCGGTACGCGGCGTCTTCGCGGTGTCCTATCGCGCACTGCCGGCCGCCCCGGCGCGCGTTTTCCGGCTGTTGGGCCTCGTGCCGGACACGGCGCTGCCGGCTGTGGCAGTGGCAGTCCTCGCGGGCCAGGTCGAGAGCCAGATCCAGGAGCACATCGACGAGTTGGTGGGCCGGCACCTTCTCGACGATGACGGCACGGGCCGCTACCAGATGCACGACCTGCTCCGGCTCTACGGCGCCGAGCGGGCCGAGCAGGAAGACACCGATCAGGATCGCCTCCTGGCGGTGGGGCGGCTCGCCGATGCGTACGTCCAGCAGGGTGTGGCCGCTCAGAGCATGTTCCAGCGCCTCCGGACGTCCGTCGCCATGCGCATCGCGCATCCCCTCGCGCAGGCGCCCACCTTCGACTCGATGGGTGCTGCCAGCGCCTGGTTCCAGGTGGAGGCCGCCAATCTGGTGGCGTTGGTCAGGATCTGCGACAGCCTCGGACTGGCGCGAGAAACCTGGCAGCTCGCCGATTGCCAGTACAGCTTCCTGGTGCGAACTCACGCGTTGACGACGCTGCGGGAGACTCACGAGCTGGGGATGGTCGCGTCGCGCCTCGACGACCGGCCGGACGGTGAGCGACTGATGGCGAACGGGCTGGGTGTCGCCTACGCGCTGGGGCGGAACTTCGACCAGGCCATCAGGTGGATGGAAGTTGCCGCGCAGGTCAACCTGGAGCAGAGTTCCCCCCGCGACGAGGTCGTCAGCCGGATGAACATCGGCAACGCCTACGGGCAGAAGGGCGACTGGGACGAATCCGAGAGGCATCTGCGCCGGGCCCTGGCCGGTGCCCGGCAGTTGGACGACGTCTTCATCCTGTGTGTCTGCCTGAGCAGTCTCGGATGGCTCTATACCGAGCAGGGTCGGGCGCAGGAGTCGCTGTCCCTCCTCGAAGAGGCGCTGCGGATCGCCGTCGACCACGACATCCGGCAGCAGATCGCGCCGCTTGAGGTGCACCTCGCACACCAGAACGCAAACCTCGCACGGTACGAGGCCACGGTCCGGCACGCCCGAGCGGCAATGGCGCTGCGACACCTCGGCGATCATCTCAGCACGGCTCGCGGGCTCTACTGGCTCGGCGTGGGTCTCGACGGCCTCGGGTCAACCGAGGAGGCGGTCGCCTGCTGGCAGGAGTCCCTCGGCTTGATGACCGACATCGGCACCGCGGATGCGGAGTATCCCGCCGCGGCCCTCGCGAGGGCGGGCCGTCACGCACCCAACGATCCGGCCTGAGCCACCGGGCCGCCCTGCTCTGGTAAGGGTTTGGTCAGTCCGCCGCGTCAGTCTCTCGGTAGAGCCGGCGCGGATCGACGGGCCGGACGGACCCAGAGGGAGGGTCGATGCTCAGGAGCATGGCACGGATCGGAGCGATCGTACTGGTACTGGCTACGGCGGCGCTGGCGCCGTCCGCACCCGCGTCGGCGGATTCGGGCGGCGGATGCCGCAACTACGGGGCGTACTCGAACCCGTACGTCTGCATCAGCGTCCGCAGCGGCACGACGAATCCACTGATCGGCGACTTCTACCTCAACTCCACCCCGTCCGGCGAGCGGACAGCCAATATCCAGATCATTGCGTGGTGCGGCAACAGCGCAACGTTCACAAACCCCTACTGGTGGACCATCGTCCCCAACCACTCGCCCCAGATCGCTATGAATAAGCCATGCTCCAGCGGTTACGCGTACACGCGGGCGGCCTTCTACAACGCCAGCAATTCATACATGTACACGGCGACCAGCCTGACCCAGTACTGGTGACCTGAGGCCGTACGCACACCACCTGTCTCCGCAGGGCCAGCACGGGGGTGGCCCTGCGGAGACGTCGGAGTTAGTTGCCGAGCGTGACGTGCAGGATCTTCTCGTTGCTGTTGTTCGGGGTGCTGTCCTTGTCACCGACGTTGGTGGTGGTCAGCCACAGCCCGCCGTCCGGAGCCGGCTCCACCGTCCGCAGCCGGCCGTAGGTGCCACTGAAGTACGTCTGCACGTTCGTCAGGCTGCTGCCGCTGATCACCGCGCGGTACATCCGAGCGCCTCGGGCGCAGGCCACGTAGAGCGCGTCGCGGACGATCGTGATACCGGAGCAGGACCCTTCAGCAGTCGGGTACGTGCGCGCCGGTGCGATGAACCCGGCCGTGCCGCACGTGCCGCTGGTGCCCTCGCACGCCGGCCAGCCGTAGTTTCCACCCTTGGTGATCAGGTTGGTCTCGTCCATCACCGAGTTGCCGAACTCCTGCTCCCACAGCCGGCCCTGCGAGTCGAACGCCAGCCCCTGCGGGTTGCGGTGGCCGTAGCTCCACACGTAGTTGCCGAACGGGTTGTCCGAGGGGACGGTGCCGTCCGGGTTGAGTCGCAGGATCTTGCCTTCGAGGCTGGACCGGTCCTGGGCGTAGTTGCCGTTCTGGGCGTCGCCGGTGCTGGCGTACAGCTTGCCGTCCGGGCCGAACCGCAGGCGACCACCGTCGTGGTACTTGTTACGCCGGATGCCGCTGAGCAGGACCTGCTCGCTGGCGGTGTTGAGTCGCCCGTTCTCCAGCCTGATCCGGACGATGCGGTTGTCGCTCGGCGAGGTGTGCATGATGTAGAGCCAACGGTCGCTGGAGTAGCTGGCCGAGATGGCGAGCCCCAACAGGCCACCCTCACCGTCGGTGCTCTGCACGTTCGGCACGGTGCCCAGGTTGGTCTTGGCCCCGGTGCTCGGGTTGAGCTGGATGATGTCGTGCGCGTCGCGCCGGTTGTAGAGCACGCTGCCGTCGGGCAACGTCACCAGACCCCACGGGATGTCGGTGTCGGTGGTGACCTGCCGCACCCCGCACACCGGGTTGGCGCACGCCGCGCCGGTGGTCACCGTCGCGGTGCCGCTGCGCGACGAGGCGTTGTCCTGCGCGTCCCGAGCCACCACGTAGTACTGGTAGGAGGTGTTCGCCGTCAGGCCGCTGTCGGTGAACGTGGTCGCCGGCGGCGCGCCGGTGACCGTGCCCACCTTCGTGCCGGCCCGGTAGATGTCGTACGCCCGCACCCCGATGTTGTCGGTCGACGCGGTCCAGCGCAGCGTCACGGTGGTGCCCGACGCGGTGCCGGTGAGCTGTTGCGGCGCGGTGGGCGGCTGACTGTCGGCCTGACAGGGCGGCGGTGTGATCGAGACGGTGGCGCTCGCCTGTGAGACGTTGCCGGCGGCGTCGCGGGCGTTGACGTACAGACCCCAGGTCGCCCCGGCCACCACGGTCAGGTTGGTGGAGAGCGTCGTACCGCTCACCGACGTCATCAACTGGCCGTCGTGGTAGATGTCGTAGAAGGCAACCGCGACGTTGTCCGTCGAGGCGTTCCACGCGAACGTCACCGAGTTGCAGGTCAGACCGCTGACCCGAGGGCTGCCCGGCGCCGTCGGCGGCTGGCTGTCGGCGCTGCCGAAGGACGTCGTCCACCGTTGGTTGGACTGCCCGTTGCAGGTCCAGAGACCGACTGTGGTGCTGTTGGCGGTGCCGGCGCCGTTCACGTCCAGGCACAGACCGGACTGGACGCCGACGATCGTCCCCGAGGTGGTGGTCCGCCAGCGTTGGTTCGCCCCACCGGTGCAGTTGTTGATCTGTAGCGCCGCCGGCGCGGTGGTGTCCTGACCGACCACGTCCAGGCACATCGTGTCGTCGTAGACCCGCAGCTCACCACTTGAGGTGAAGGTCCACGCCTGGTTGGCCTGGCCATTGCAGTCGTAGATGTTGATGCCGGCACCGGCGGTCCTGACGTTGCCGACCACGTCCAGGCAACGACCGCTGGCCACGCCGACGACTGTCGAGGGCGCCGCGGCGTTCGCCGGCACACCGACGGCCAGGCTCAGCAGTGTCACCGCCGCCATCGCCACCGGCAACAGCCGTCGTCGTGGGCGTAGTGGGGTCCTCCGTGCGGCGACTCGCATCAGTCCTCCAGGCTCAGGGGCATCGACCGGCCCACCCAGACGACGAAGCGCCCGACCACGCCGAACAAGCACATCGACCATCAAAGATGCATTCGTCGCACAAGTCAAACGATGTCCCTCGATCGGGGGCATACCTGCCCACCATCGGTGCGCCCGCCCTCCTCCTCAAGTCGTAAGCGCATTGCCGTCTCGCGCCAGATGGCTCGGGGCGGTCACTCGAACAGGCTTGTTCCAAGGCATCGGGTGACGCCGTACGGACCTGCTCCGGACACCCGTTTGCCCAGGAAAGGCACTGGCAGACGATGCGCTCTCTTTCCCTTCTCGCCCCCGCTGCACCCCGGCCGGTCGTCCGACTCGGCGCGGTGCTCCTGACCACTGTCGTCATCGCTGTCAGCGCCGCTGGCTGCGGAGCGACGCAGCACGACCCCGCACCGCCCATCGGCGCTCCGGCGGCACCGGCCGCCGCGAGCGGGGCGGGTTCCGCCCTGACCGACACCGACGTCAACGCCTGGCTCGACGGCCTGCTGCCGGCCGCCCTCGACCGTAGCGGCATCGCGGGAGCCACTGTCGCCGTCGTGAACGACGGCAAGATCCTCACAACCCGGGGGTACGGGTACGCCGACACCGGAGCCGGCGGGAACGCGGGCGTACCGGTCGACCCGGATCGCCATCTGTTCCGGATGGGATCGGTGTCGAAGCTCGTCACCGCCACCGCGGTGCTGCAACTCGTGCAGGACGGGAAGCTCGACCTTGACACCGACGTCAGGACGTACCTCGATTTCGAACTGCCTCTCCGCCACGAGCGGGCCGTCACCCTGCGGCACCTGCTGACGCACACCGCCGGCTTCGAGGAGCGGATCGCCGGCCTCATCGGCACCGACGGCAGCGACCTCAACCTGCGCAAGGCCCTGATGACCGACCCACCGGAGCAGATCTACCAGCCCGGCACAGTCCCGGCGTACTCCAACTACAGCAACGCGCTCGCCGGCTACATCGTCGAACGCGTCAGCGGGACGCGCTTCGAGGAGTACGTCCAACGCAACGTCCTGGACCGCGCGGGCATGCCGTCGTCGACCTTCGAGCAGCCCCTCCCGGCGGCGCTGCGCGACCGGATGTCCAACGGGTACGACACCTCCGCCGGGCCTGCCGTGCCGTTCGAGATCGTCGGCACGCCTCCGCCCGGTGCGCTGAGCGCCCCGGCGACGGACATGGCGCGATTCATGCTCGCCCAGCTCGGCGAGCCGGTGGGCTTCGCGCCCCTGCTGGACCAACCGACCCGTGAGCTGATGCAGCGGCCGGCACTCGACGCGACGTCGTTGGGCGCGCTGGCCGACGGGCCCCGGATGACCCTCGGCTTTTTCACCGAGGACCGCAACGGCCACCGGATCCTCGGCCACGGCGGCGACACCAAGTACTTCCACTCGCACCTGCAGATCTACCCCGACGATCGCGCCGGCATCTTCCTGTCCCTCAACAGCAACGGCTCCGGCGCCCTCGACAGCCACGAGCTTCGCGATTCGGTAGTGAACGGCTTCGCCGACCGCTACTTCCCCGCCCGCGGCGACCAGCAGACCGTCGGCGTGGACCCGGCGACCACCGCCGAGCACGCCGCGCTGGCCGCCGGCACCTACGAGTCCTCGCGAGCGATCGGGAGCAACTTCCTGACGGCGATCGGCCTGGTCGGTCGGACCACTGTCAGCGTTGCCGACGGCGACCGGTTGCTGGTGGACCCGGGCCCGCTGTCGGACTCTCCCGCCCTCTACGAGGAGGTGGCGCCCTGGGTCTGGCGCGAGGTCGACGGGCAGCGCACGATCGCCATGCGGGCGACCGACGACCGGGTCGAGGCGATCAGTTTCGACTCCGCGTTCGCGTTGCTGCCCGTCGAGCCGGCCCGCGCCTCCGCCGTGGCCGTCCCGGTGCTGGCCCTGTCCACCGTCGTGCTGCTGCTCGCCGTGCTGTCCTGGCCGGTCGGCGCGATCGTCCGCCGTCGGCTCGGGCGCGCTCCCCGGGAACGGGCGGGGCGCACCGCGCGGATCCTGAGCCGCCTCGCCGTCGCCGGCACGCTGCTCGCGTTCGCCGGTTGGGTGCTGACCATCGGCAGCATCATGAGCCTCCAGGACGTTCCCGGGCCCGCCCTGCGCATCATCCAGGTGCTGCAACTGCTCGGTCTGCTCGGAGTGCTGCCCGCCGCCGTCCGGCTCGTCGACGACGTGCGACGCCACGTCGGCTGGCGGCGGATCACCGGCAGCGGCCTGATCCTGTTCGCTCTCGCCGGAGCGGGCTGGTTCGCCGTGGAGTTCCACCTGCTCGCGCCTAGCATCTCCTACTGACCCGCCCTACCCGGGACGATCCGGAGCAAGGATGCGCACCCCATGAGGGACCACGTCGACACCGAACCCGGCACGCCGCGACTGACGAAGTGGCTCGACGGACGGCTCACCCGGCTCGGGGTGAACGGCGTGTTCCGCCGGGACTGCCTGCTGGCCGCGGCGCTGACCGTCCTGACGTTCGTACTGCTCACCGCGCTGTTCTGGTTCGTGGCACCGGAGGACGGGGTGTCGTTCGACCCGGCGCGGGCCTGGCTGCTCGTCGCCATCTGCTGCGCGCAGGCGATGCTGCTGTGCCTGCGTCGGGTCCGGCCGCTGCTCTGCCTCGCGCTCGTCGTCGGCCTCCAACTGCCCATCATCGGCTTCTCCCTGCCGGAGGCGACCATCCGGGGCCTCGCACCGTTCGTCGCGGCGTACACGGTCGGGTCGTTGCTGCCGGTTCGCCGTGCGCTGCTGGCCGTCGGCGCGGTCGTGGTGGTGGAGTCGATCGGGGCGGCCGTCGTGGTGACCCCGGATCTGCTGACGGCCATCGCGTACGTCTCGGCGAGCGCCCTCACCTACGCCGGCGCGACCTTCGTCGGCGGCTACGTGGCCACCTACCGACGCTACGTGGAGTTGGTCCGGGTGCGGGCGGACGAGGCGATCCGGGAGCAGCGCACGAAGGTCCAGGCGGCGATCGGCGCGGAGCGTTCCCGGATGGCCCGGGAGTTGCACGACGTGGCCGCGCACCACCTCTCCGGCATGGTCGTGCAGGCGGCGGCGGTCGAGCGGCTGATCGACCGGGACCCGGCGGCCGCGAAGGCCGGTGTGGCCTGGATCCGCAGCCAGGGCAAGGAGACCCTGGACAACCTGCGGCTGGTCGTCGGGGTGCTGCGCGGCAGACCGGGACACGAGGGAGGCGACGGTGCCACTCCGGTGCCGGGACTGGGCATGCTCGACGACCTCGTCCGCACCGCGGGCAACCTCGCCGGCCCGGTGGAGTTCGTCCGGCAGGGCGAGCAGCGCGAGGTGCCGCCGATCGCCGACGTCGCGCTCTACCGGATCGCGCAGGAGTCGCTCAGCAACGCACGCCAGCACGCCCCGGGCGCCGCGGCGCGGGTGGTGCTCCGCTTCGAGCCCCGCTCGGTGTCGCTGGAGGTGGTGAACGAACCCGCCGCGCCGCGACGCGTACCGGCGGCACGCACCGGTGGCGTCGGCCTGGTGGGCATGCGTGAGCGGGCCCAGCTGATCGGGGCGACGTTCACCGCCGGCCCGACGGCGGCCGGTGGCTGGTCGGTCGCCGCGACCCTCCCGACGAACGGTCCTGCCACATCGCGTCCGAAGGAAGAGGCCCCGGCATGATCAGAGTGATGCTCGTGGACGACCAGGCAGTGGTCCGCGCCGGCTTTCGCGTCATCCTGGAGCAGGCCGGCGAGATCGAGGTCGTGGCCGAGGCGTCGAACGGGTCCACCGCCGTCGAGCTCGCCCGCCGGCTGCAACCGGACGTCATCTGCATGGACGTCCGGATGCCGCACGGCGACGGGCTCACCGCGACCCGGCAGATCGTCGCCGAGGCGAGTGGGACGCCACCGGCGGTGCTAGTCGTGACGACCTTCGACCTCGACGAGTACGTCTTCGGCGCGTTGGAGTCCGGCGCCAGCGGGTTCATCCTCAAGGACTGTGAGCCCGAGGAGCTGATCGAGGCCATCCGTCGCCTGGCGAGCGGGTACGGGCTCGTCGACCAGGCCGTCACCCATAGGGTGATCTCCGAGTTCGCCAGGCGTACACCCGCTCCCCGCTCGGACGCGGCGGCGGCGCACCAGCTGACCGCGCGGGAGACCGAGATCGTGGAGTTGCTCGCGCAGGGCCTGTCGAACGTCGAGATCGCCCAGCGGCTCTTCATCGAGACCAGCACCGTCAAGTCGCACCTCGGGCGCGCCATGACCAAGATCGGCGCACGGGACCGGCTACAGACCGTCGTGTGGGCGTACCAGAACGGGGTGGTCCACCGGTGACCGCGACCCTGGCCCGCTACCCAGCGGCGGCGGGTCCACCCGTGGTCGAGAGTGGACATTGCCGGAGTACGATCCCGTCGTACCGCTGTGGTGACCTCCAGCTGACGACCCCTCGATAGGAGCCTGGCATGGCCGGCCCGGACCCCGAACTCGCCGCGAAGCTTCAGCCCGACGTGCCGCACGCGGCACGGATCTGGAACTACTGGATGGGCGGCAAGGACAACTTCCAGTCCGACCGGGCGGCCGGCGACGCTGTCGCCGAGGTCTACCCGGAGATCGTCCTCATGGCACAGCAGTCCCGTGTGTTCCTGGTGCGGGCGGTGCGTTACCTCGCGGCCGAGGCGGGCATCCGGCAGTTCCTGGACATCGGCACCGGCCTCCCCAGCATGCAGAACACGCACGCGGTCGCCCAGGGCATCACGCCCGACGCCCGCATCGTCTACGTGGACAACGACCCGATGGTGCTGGTGCACGCGCGGGCGTTGCTGGCCAGCACGACGTCGGAGGGTGTCACCACCTACGTTCCGGCCGACTACCACGACCCCGAGAAGATCCTCGCCGAGGCGGCGCAGACGCTCGACTTCAGCCAGCCCATCGCCGTGATGTACATGGGCGTCATGGGCTACGAGCCCGACCTGGCCGAGGTGCGGTCGATCGTCGAGCGGACGATGGCCGCGATGCCGTCCGGCAGCTACCTCGTGCTCTGGGACGGCACCGACACCAGCCCCGCCGTGGTCGCCGGTGCCGAACGGCTGGCACAGAGCGGTGGAGTGCCGTACATCCTGCGCAGCCCGGAGGAGCTCGACACCTGCTTCGCCGGGCTCACCAAAGTGGAACCCGGCCTGGTGCCGATCCCGCTGTGGCGACCGGACGAGGCTGACGCCGTCGGGATCGACGCCTACGGGGCCGTGGCCCGCAAGCCCTGACCGACACGACGTCCGCCCCGCTTCCGCCGTCGCGCCGGAAGCGGGGCGGACGTCGTTCACCGGGCGCAGCTCATGGTCAGCCCGTCGGGAACCGCACTGGCCGTCACGAGCATCCCGAACGTCGTCGCCCCGTCCAGCGCCAGCGTCCCGTTGTAGGACGCGTTGCGGACCGACACGTCGGCGCCGGTGGTCTCGACCACCCCACCCCAGACGGTCTGGACCCGCTCGTCACCGGACCACCGCCAGGAGACGCGCCAGCGGTCCAAGGGCTGCGTCCCGGTGTTGCGGACGGTGACCGTGGCGACGAAACCGTTGCCCCAGCGGGCGTCGATCGTGGCCGTCGCCCGGCACGCGGTCAGCGGGGCGGTCCGCGCCGACCCGATCATGTACGGGTCGCGCTTGCCGTCAGGGTCGCTGAACCGGTACCAGTACTCCGTGTCGGGCGTCAGACCCCCGATGGTCACCGTGCCGAAGCGCTCCGGCCCGGAAACGGCCTCGGCCACCGGCGTCCGCCACTGTTGGGCGTCCTCGCGGCTGGCGAAGAGGCTGACGGTCATCGGCGGGTCGTAGCCGCAGGGCGGCCGGAAGAAGATCGAGTACGAGATGGTCACGCTGGTGGTGGTGACCCCGGCGACGCTCGCGGTGATCGGCAGCGCCGGTGGGCAGGCGATGGTCGGCGACGGCGACGGCGTGGCCGACAGCGTGGGGGTGGGCGTCGCGTCGGTGCCGCTGGTCGTCCCGGTCCAGGCGGCCAGCGCCATGGTGGTGACAGCGAGGAACATGCGAAGCATCGGAACCTCCGTGGTCAGCGGGCACCGATGACCGAGGTGGTAGCCGGTGCACGCTCGGGTTTCCGGTCATCGACGAGGCTGCCCGGCACGGGTGACATGGTCACCTCGCGCGCCCCGTGGACCGGAGGAGATCTGGTGCGCGCTGGCTCCCCGAGCACGACCGAACCACAGCATGGCAGTCGACAGGCATCGATACAAGGCGATCCCGAAGCCGTTGGGCATCGTCCGCTTTCTCGTCGCCGAAGGGACATCCGCCGGGCGCTCGCCCCGAGAATGATTCATCACAGTCTATTCATTCGGAGACGGGAGCACACCATGCTCGACGCAAGCAGCACGGCCCGGCGACCCCGGGGAGTGAGGTTACTGATCGCGGTGATGCTGGCCGCCGCCGCGCTGGCCGCACCCAGCCCCGCCGACGCCGCCGTCAGCCGGGCCGAACTGGCCCTCCGCTGGGCGCCCATCCACTACCAGGACGTCGACGCCACCGGCAGCCACGCCCTCAGCGGGCAGTCGGACTACGTCACCCGGGTCGATTTCGACGGCGACCTGGACGGACGCAACAACTGGGACCGGACCGGCCAGGCAGGCGCCGCACTCGCCGCGCACGTGTACTACTCCGTCGTCGAGACGAGCACCCACTGGTACATCACGTACTTCTTCTTCCACCCCCGCGACTGGACCGACCACCCGTTCTTCGAGACCGAGCACGAGAACGACGGCGAGGGCGCGCTGTTCGCGATCGAACGCGACGGCTCCACGTACGGCGTTCTCCGTTCGGCTGTCACCGTCGCACACAGTGACTTCTTCTCCTACACGCCGACCGGCAGCACCTGGACCAACGGCGGGGAGAGCATCGACGGCACCCTGAGGTTCCAGGCGTCACCGCACGACACGTTCCAGCACCCGGTGACGGCACAGGAGGCGCAGGGCCACGGCCTCAAGGCGCACCCGCAGTACGACATCAACGGCGACGGCCTGGTCTACTACCCGTCGACAGTCGCCGAGACGCCGAGCAGCGGCAACGACCGCGACGTGCGGTATCAGCTGATCGACATCTTCGCCACCGGCGGCCTGTGGGCCCAGCGGTCCAACGCGAGCCTCTTCGCCAGCCTCGGCACGTTCGCCGGTGACACGTCCGGCGACTGCGGCGTCGGCACCTGGAGTTGTTCGACCAACTCGGCCAACGCACCCTGGGGCTGGGACGACGGCAACGACGCCCCCGCGCGTGGCGAGATCGCCAGCGACCCGGCGAAGCTGGCCGCCGCGTACTTCACGGTGCCGAGCGGCCTGGCACGCACCTACAGCTACAACCCGTACGCCGGCGCGGCGGCAGCGCTCGCCGAGGCAGCGAGGACAGCTCCGCCGACCGTCGACTGATGCCGTCGTCTCCCCGGGGTCGGACCGTCCTGGTCCGTCACCGGGGAGACGGATCGACCCGCACCCGATCGCTCTCCTTGTCGGAGAGGAAGGACGCCAGTGCCTGCCCCTGCTCGGCCACGGCATCCCGCTCCGTCCGGGAGAGGCCGCCGAGCGGTCTCACGACGACCGTCCCCGAATCGACGGTCCAGGTCGCCGCGACCCGGCCGTCGACGAGCACCACGCGCTCACCGGCCACCGAGAGGTTACGGTGCGCGTCGTCGATGATCCGACTGCGGTCGTCGTAGCCGAGGATCGCGTTGTCGAACGCTGGCAGGAACCGCACCGGGGCGGGTGTGTCCGGGTCGGGGCGCGGCGCGTCGGGGAGGTCGACGAGCTTCCGGCCACGCTCGTCGCGGAAGGTCACCAACTCGTCCCGCAGGGCGGTCACCACTGCCGGCAGCCCGGCGAGGCCGCACCAGGCGCGCAGGTCGGCCGTGGCCGCCGGGCCGAACGCGGCCAGGTAACGGCGCACGAGCAGCCGGCCGACCTCATCGACCCCGGTCGCGGCCGGCGGGTCTATCTCCCGGCCGAGCCAGGCCGAGAGCAGGACGTAGCGCGCGCCTCCCTTCGCCCGCCACACCCCGCGCGGCGGGACCTGCGTCATCGGTAGCAACGCGACAGCGATCTCGCCCAGCACGCGCAGCCCCGGCGTCGGCCACCGCTCGCTGAGCGCCCGCCCGATGTCGGGCATCGAGCGGGGCTCACCGTCGGCCACCACGGCAAGCGCGGCAGCGGCGAGGTCGTCGAGGTCCACCCCGTCGAGCTCGCCGCGGTAGACCCCGAGCACGCGTTGGCGCAGCATGGCGTCGTGACGGGTGCGCCAGGCCACGACGTCGTCGGCGACGAGCAGGTGGACGGTGCGGCGCATGAGGTGGGTACGCACCACGTGTCGCTGGGTCAGCAGGGTCGAGAGCACCGTCGGGTCGAACGCCCGCAGCCGCGACCACAGCCCGATGAACGGCTCCTGCGGCTCCTGGGCCTGCAGGCCGCCGAGGTGGGCGACGGCGTCGAGCGCCGGCAGGTGGGCGCGGTCGAGCAGCAGCTGCCGGGCGAGCGTCGCACGGTTGAGCGCCCGGGTGTCGAGAATGGTCATCAGGTCCCTTCGGCCGGGCTCATTATCCGACCAGGGGCCGACAGTCCGGGTGCCCAACCGTCTCGGGTACGCGGATTCGCCCCGCCCGGTGAGGCCGGACGGGGCGAATTCGAGCGGGGTGGACCGGTCAGTGCTTGCCGACGAAGATCCCGATGCCGTTGGCGACCATTCGCTCCGTACCGTCGGATGGTGATGGTGATCGGGGTGCCGGTCGCGGGTACCGTGGCGGTCGCGGCGTGGGCGACGCCTGCCGGCGTGACGAGCGCGGTGAGTCCCGCCGCGAGCAGCAGCGCCAGCCGTGGGCGTACGAGGTGCGGTGACCTCATTGCCGCTGCTTTCCTGGTGCGTTCCTGGCCTGGGTCGGGATGGTCGGGCCGGGCGGTTGTTGACCGGACCGGCGATGATCTTCCTGGTCAGCCGATCACCGGGGGTGAACACGGGAGGCAAGGGACGTGAACCGTCCGCACCGCCTTGATCAACTGCCGGAGTGGTCGGATCCGATCGGCACAGCCCTTGGGGGTGCCAAAAAGTTTTGTGGACTTCCTACAACTGAGGGACGGTGGGTTCGGTGGTTGCGCCATAGCGCTGGCCGCCGCCAGCCGGAAAGGTGATCACTGCTGGGAGCCGCCGTCTCTCCGCACGCAGGTCGAGGTCTAGCTAAGGGGTTCTTCGGGTGTTCAACCGTGTCGCCATCGTCAACCGTGGTGAAGCCGCCATGCGGCTCATCCACGCGGTCCGCGAGCTGGCCGCGGAGACCGGCATCCCGCTCGAAACCGTGGCCCTCTACACCGATGTCGACCGCAACGCCACATTCGTCCGTGAAGCGGACATCGCCTACGACCTCGGCCCGGCCTCCGCCCGCCCGTACCTCAACCTGGCGGTGCTGGAGCGCGCCCTGACCGAGACCGGGGCCGACGCCGCGTGGGTCGGCTGGGGCTTCGTCGCCGAGGATCCGGCGTTCGCCGAGCTGTGCGAGAAGATCGGCGTCACCTTCGTCGGCCCCAGCCCGGACGCCATGCGCCAACTCGGCGACAAGATCGGCTCGAAGCTGATCGCCGAGAAGGTCGGCGTGCCGGTCGCGCCATGGAGCCGAGGCGCCGTCGAAACCCTCGCCGCCGCCCAGGCCTCGGCAGCAGAGGTCGGCTACCCGCTGATGCTGAAGGCGACAGCCGGCGGCGGCGGACGCGGCATCCGCGTGATCAGGAACGAGGCCGAGCTGGTCGACGCGTACGAGCGCACCAGCCAGGAGGCGGCACGGGCCTTCGGCAGCGGCATCGTGTTCCTGGAGCGCCTGGTCACCGGGGCCCGGCACGTCGAGGTCCAGGTGATCGCCGACGGGCAGGGCACCGCGTGGGCCCTCGGCGTCCGCGACTGCTCGGTGCAGCGACGCAACCAGAAGGTCATCGAGGAGTCGGCGTCGCCGGTGCTCGACCCGGCGCAGGCCGCCGAGCTGAAGACGTCGGCCGAGCGACTGGCCGTGGCGGTCGGCTACCGCGGCGCGGCGACCGTCGAGTTCCTCTACCACCCCGGTGACCGGTTGTTCGCGTTCCTGGAGGTCAACACCCGCCTCCAGGTCGAGCACCCGATCACCGAGCTGACCACCGGTTTCGACCTGGTCAAGGCCCAGCTGCACGTCGCCGCCGGCGGGCGGCTCGACGGTGCGCCGCCGGCAGAGCGCGGGCACGCCATCGAGGCCCGGCTCAACGCCGAGGACCCCGACCGCGACTTCGCACCGTCCCCCGGCCGCATCGCCCGGCTGGACCTGCCCAGCGGCCCCGGCATCCGGGTGGACACCGGCGTCAGCGAGGGTGACACCATCCCCGCCGACTTCGACTCGATGATCGCGAAGATCATCGCGTACGGCCGGGACCGCGACGAGGCCCTCGGCAGGCTGCGCCGGGCGATGGCGAACACCACGGTGATCATCGAAGGTGGGGCCACGAACAAGAGCTTCGTGCTCGACCTGCTCGACCAGCCCGAGGTGATCGACGCCAGCGCGGACACCGGATGGATCGACCGGGTCCGCGGCGAGGGCCGCCTGGTCACGCACCGCCACTCCGCCGTCGCCCTGGCCGCCGCCGCCATCGAGGCGTACGAGGAGGAGGAGCGCGTCGAGCGTCAGCGGCTGCTGTCGACGGCGGCCGGCGGGCGCCCGCAGGTGCAGCACGCCAGCGGCCGACCGTTGGACCTCAAGCTGCGCGGCGTCGGCTACCGCACCCGGGTGGCGCGGGTCGGCGCGCACCGGTTCCGGGTCGGCATCGAGACCGGCCCCGTCGTGCGCACCGCCGACGTCGAGCTCGACCGCTTCGACCGGCACACCGGTCAGATCGTCGTCAACGGCATCCGCTACCGCCTGCTCACCGGCACGTACGGGCCGACCCACCTGGTCGAGGTGGACGGCGTGACGCACCGGGTCAGCCGGGACGAGGGTGGCGTCCTGCGCTCCCCGATGCCCGCGCTGGTCGTCGCCACGCCGCTGGAGGTCGGCGCGGAGGTCGAGGCGGGCGCGCCGGTGCTGGTGCTGGAAGCGATGAAGATGGAGACGGTGCTGCGGGCGCCGTTCAAGGCGCGGCTCAAGGAGTGCGCCGTCTCGGTGGGCAGCCAGGTGGAGGCCGGTGCGCCGCTGCTGCGCCTGGAGCCGCTCGCGGACGACGCCGAGGAGACCGCTGACGACGCCGGCACCGAGACCGTCGAACTGGACCTGCCCACCGCCGCCACGGACATCCCGGCGTACGAGCGCAGCAGGCGCGGCCAGGAGGACCTGCGGGGTCTGCTGCTCGGCTTCGACGTCGATCCGCACGACGACCGCCGGGTGCTCGACGACTACCTCACCGCGCGGCGGACGGCCACCGAAGCCGGTCAGCGGCCCCTGGCCGCCGAACTCGACCTCATCGAGGTGTTCGCCGATCTCGCCGAACTGAGCCGCAACCGGCCGACGGGTGAGGACGGCGGCGCCGCGCACGTACACAGCGCACGGGAGTACTTCCACACCTACCTGCAGAGCCTCGACGTCGAGCGGGCCGGGCTGCCGGACGCCTTCCAGACCAGGCTCGGCAAGGCCCTCGGCCGGTACGGCGTCACCGACCTCGACCGCACCCCCGCCCTCGAAGCCGCCGTCTTCCGGATCTTCCTCGCCCAGCAGCGCGCCTCCGCGGACGCGCAGGTCATCGCGGCGCTGTTGCGCGCGTGGCTGCTGGAGACCCCGCCGGACGAGACGCTGCGCGAGCCGGCCGGCCTCGCACTGGAGCGGCTGATCGCCGCGACGCAGGTCCGCTTCCCCGTGATCGCGGACCTCGCCCGCGGCGTGGTGTTCGCCTGGTTCGCCCAGCCGCTGCTGCGCCGCAACCGCGCGCGCGTCTACGCCGAGGTCCGTGGGCACCTGCGGCACCTCGACGCGCACCCGGACGCCCCGGATCGCGCCGAGCGCATCGCCGCGATGGTGCGCAGCACCGAGCCGCTGGTCCGGCTGCTCGGCCAGCGGCTCGTCCGCGACAACCTCGACAACGCCGTCATGTTGGAGGTGCTGACCCGGCGGTACTACGGCAACCGGTCGCTCACCACTGTGCTCACCCGCGAGGTCGCGGGCTGCACGTTCGTGGTCGCCGAGCGCGTCGACTCCAGCGTGGTCTCCGCCGCGGTCAGCTTCGACGCGCTGGGCAGCGCCCTGCGCGGGCTGGCCGAGCTGGCCACCGGCGAGGACGCCGTGGACGCCGACATCTACCTCGGCTGGGAGAACCAGCCGGAGGACTTCGACGCGATGGCGGCCGCGCTGGCCGAGGTCATCGCCGCGCACCCGCTGCCGCCCCAGGTCCGTCGGGTCACCACCACCGTCGCGGGTCGCGGCGGAGCGGTGATGCACCACCACTTCACCTTCCGTCCGTCGGGCACCCAGCTGACCGAGGACCGGCTGATCCGTGGGCTGCACCCGTACATCGCGCAGCGGATGCAGCTGGAGCGGCTGCACAAGTTCGACCTGACCCGGCTGCCGTCGTCGGACGAGGAGGTCTACCTCTTCCAGTGTGTGGCCCGGGAGAACCGCGCCGACGAGCGCCTCGTCGCGTTCGCGCAGGTGCGTGACCTGACCGAGCTCCGCGAGCAGGACGGCCGACTGGTCGCGCTGCCGACGGCCGAGGACGCCATCGCCGCCTGCCTCGACTCGATCCGCCGCGCCCAGTCGCGGCGGCCGTCGAAGACGCGCTTCAACACCAACCGCATCGTCGTCTACGTGTGGCCGCCGAGCGAGCTGACCCGCGAAGAGATGGAGATGATCGCCGGGCGGGTCCGCCCGACGACAGCGGGCGCCGGCCTGGAGGAGATCCTGTTCATCGCGCGCCAGCGCGACCGCCGGACCGGCGAGCTGACCAAGATCGCCGTACGGATCTCGTTCGACGCCGCGGGCGGTGCCGAACTGGCCGTCGGGGAGCCGCCGGTCGAGCCGCTCGAGCCGCTCGACGAGTACCGGCTCAAGGTGCTGCGGGCCAGCAGCCGCAACACCGTGTACCCGTACGAGCTGACCGGCCGGCTCGGCGACTTCGTCGAGCACGACCTCGACGACGACCACGCGCTGGTGCCGGTGGACCGGCCGAAGGGGCGCAACAGCGCCGCGATCGTCGCCGGGGTCGTCACGACGCCGACCGAGCGCTACCCCCAGGGTGTCACCCGGGTGGTGCTGCTCGGCGACCCGACGAAGTCGCTGGGCGCCCTGTCGGAGCCGGAGTGCCGGCGCGTGATCGCCGCCCTGGACCTGGCCGAGCGGATGCAGGTGCCGCTGGAGTGGTGGGCGCTGTCCGCCGGTGCCCGGATCTCGATGACCTCCGGTACGGAGAACATGGACTGGGTTGCCGCGGCGCTCAAGCGGATCGTCGAGTTCACCCAGGCCGGCGGTGAGATCAACATCGTGGTCGCGGGCATCAACGTCGGCGCGCAGCCGTACTGGAACGCCGAGGCGACGATGCTCATGCACACCAAGGGCATCCTGGTGATGACGCCCGACTCGGCGATGGTGCTCACCGGCAAGCAGTCGCTCGACTTCTCCGGTGGCGTGTCGGCTGAGGACAACTTCGGCATCGGCGGCTACGACCGGGTGATGGGGCCGAACGGGCAGGCGCAGTACTGGGCGCCGAACCTGACGGCCGCACGGGACGTGGTGATGGCGCACTACGACCACTCCTACGTCGCGCCCGGCGAGGACGCGCCCCGGCGGGCGGTCACCACCGACCCGGCCGACCGCGACGTCTCCGGCTTCCCGCACGACGTGGCGGGCAGCGCCTTCGCCACCGTCGGGGAGATCTTCTCCGTCGAGTCCAACCCGGACCGCAAGAAGCCGTTCGACATCCGTACGGTGATGCGGGCCCTCTCCGACCAGGACCACCCGGTGCTGGAGCGCTGGGCCGGCATGGCGGACGCGGACACCGCCGTCGTGCAGGACGTCCACCTCGGTGGCATCCCGGTCTGCCTTCTCGGCATCGAGTCCCGGTCGGTGCCCCGACACGGCTTCCCGCCCACCGACGGCCCGGACACCTACACGGCGGGCACGCTGTTCCCCCGCTCGTCGAAGAAGGCCGCGCGGGCGATCAACGCGGCCAGCGGCAACCGACCGCTCGTCGTGCTGGCGAACCTGTCCGGCTTCGACGGCTCACCGGAGTCGATGCGCAAGCTGCAACTGGAGTACGGCGCCGAGATCGGCCGGGCGATCGTGAACTTCCGGGGGCCCATCGTCTTCTGCGTGATCTCGCGCTACCACGGCGGTGCGTTCGTGGTGTTCTCGAAGGCGCTGAACCCGAACATGACGGTGCTGGCGCTGGAGGGCTCGTTCGCCTCGGTGCTCGGTGGCGCACCCGCTGCCGCTGTGGTGTTCTCCGCCGACGTCAACGCTCGTACGGCTGCCGACGCGCGGGTGCGGGACCTGGAGGCCAGTGTCGCGGCCGCCAGCGGCACCGAACGCGCCGCGCTGACCGCGGAGCTCGACGAGCTGCGGTCTTCGGTGCGCGCGGAGAAACTGAGCGAGGTGGCCGCGGAGTTCGACCGGGTGCACAACATCCACCGCGCCGTCGAGGTCGGCTCGGTGGACGCCGTCATCCGCGCCGCCGAGCTGCGTCCGCGCATCATCGAGGCCATCGAGGCCCGCCTGGGGTAGAGCGGTCGAAAGGCCCGAACCACGTCAGCACCACCGGTCGACGACCGGTGGTGCTGACGTGTGGAAGGGGGTGAGGCGTCAGTTCCACCGGTCCTGGTTGAGGAAGCGGGCGAAACCTCGCCACGAGTTCGGCCCCATCACCCCGTCGATCGGGCCGGTGTAACCCCACCCCGAGGCGAGGCGCTGCACCGCCGACCAGGTGTTCGCTCCCGGCACACCGTCGATCGGGCCGGTGTAGCCGTAGCCGCGCATGGCCAGTTGCAACGCGGCATAGGTCCGCGCACCGGGCACGCCGTCGATCGGGCCGGTGTAGCCGGAGGTGATCCGCAGCCAGTTCTGCATGCGCTTGTAGAAGATGGTGCCGGGGATGCCGTCCTGCTCGGTGGATGTCTTCGGCAGACCACCGCCGCCCGGGTTCTGGTTGACGTAGGTCAGCGGGTTGATGCGTACGCCGCTGGGGTTGATCATGTGCCAGTGCACGTGCGGGCCCGTCGAGCTGCCGGAGCCGGGGGCGCCAGCCGCACCACCCGAGCGGCCCACTATCGCGCCGGCGCCGACGGCGGCGCCGTTGGCCAGCAGGAACTGCGACAGGTGCAGGTACTGGCTGCGGTAACCGTCCGCGTGCTGGATCGTCACCGTGTGGCCGCCCGTACCGTTGTTCGGGATGTTCTGGATCGTGCCGGCACCGCAGGCCGGCAGGTTCGTCCCGACGCCCATCGCGAAGTCGATGCCGCCCAACGAGCCGCGGTTGAGGTGCTCCTGCCAGCTTCCGGTGATCGGGTAGCCGGCGAACGGGTTGTAGATGGCGGGAGCGGCACGAGCGGTCCCCGGCAGACCGATGACACCGCCGAGGGCGAAGGCCCCGCCGGCCGACACGGTGCCGCGCAACAGCCTGCGGCGACTCAACCCCGGCCGCGGCTGCTTCCCGTCGTCGCCGCAGCAGGCGGGCGGAGGGTCGTGTCTCATCACCAGTCTCCGTACGGTCGCAGATGACCATGGACCATCGAGGGTAGCCACCGAAGTGACTTCGATCAATCCCAGAAACGCCGCACGGTGCCTGTGGAATCCGCCCTCAGCCGATTCGGCGCTCGTGGCTCGGGGCGCCGTCGAGCTGCCAGGCCGCGGCGAGATCCTCGCGGGCCCGGGCCACCCGGGACCGGATCGTGCCGACCGGGCACTGGCAGATCTCCGCCGCCTCGGCGTACGACAGGCCGAGCACCTGGGTGGCGACGAACGCCTCGCGGCGCTCGCGGGCCAGGCCGGCGATCAGCTGGTGCACGGTCACGCTCTCGTCGGCCCCGGCGGTGATCGCCCCGGCCGCCTCGGCCGCCGCCTGCCAGTCCGGCACGGACGCCAGCCTCGGCCGGGCCACCGCCGTACGCACGTGGTCCACGGCGACCCGTCGGGCGATCGTGAACACCCACGTGCGGGCCGACGAACGGCCGGCGAAGCCGGGGAGGTTGCGGAATGCCCGCAGGAACGTCTCCTGGGTCAGGTCGTCCGCCTCACCCGGCCCGGCGAGATGCGACAGGAACCGCCAGACCTGGTCCTGGAGGGCCCGGATGAACGCCGTAGCGGCCTGCCGGTCGCCCTGGCCCGCCTCCTGCGCCCACCGGGTGACCTGGGTGTCGTCAACGCCGCCGGTCCGCACAGACCACCGTCCTGTGTGCCACGGACGCTCCTTTTCGGCCGGGAGGCCGTCGTCGGGACGCCGCCGGTCAGCCGCGCAATCTGGTTGTCGCCGGCCGGTCCGGAAAAGTTCCCGGGGCTCCCCCATTCGGGTGACTCTGGTCCTGGATCCGCTCGGTGTTCTCCCGGGCGGGCGGCGGCACCGGGCCGGGCGTACGCCAGGATCGCCACAGGTTGCTGTAGCCGCCACCGGCCGCGAGCAGCTCGGCGTGCGTACCGTGCTCGGCGACGCGACCCTGGTCCAGGACGACGATGCGGTCCGCGGTGGCCGCCTGGCTGAGC
Organism: Micromonospora sp. NPDC050795; assembly: GCF_044456785.1. Taxonomy (NCBI): domain Bacteria; kingdom Bacillati; phylum Actinomycetota; class Actinomycetes; order Micromonosporales; family Micromonosporaceae; genus Micromonospora; species Micromonospora sp. NPDC050795. The sequence continues at coordinate 47,099 of NZ_JBITGE010000005.1, forward strand.
CGGTGGGCGACCACCAACGTGGTACGGCCCTCGGTGGCCGCTACGGCGGCGCGGTCGAGGTCACGCGCGCCCGCGCTGCCCGCCTCCGCGGTGGCCTCGTCGAGGACCGCGACGGCGGGGTCGGCGAGCACCAGGCGGGCCAGCGCGAGATGCTGGGCCTGCGCCGCGGTGAGCTGCCGACCGCCCTCCCCCACCGCGGTCGCCAACCCGTCCGGCAGGGTACGCAGCCACCCGGTGGCGCCGACGAGGTCGAGGGCGCGGGTCAGCTCGGCGTCGGTGGCGTCCGGGTCGGCCAGGCGCAGGTCCTCGGCCAGCGGTCCGGCGAACACGTGCACCTCCTGGCTGATCAGGGCGATCTCCCGCCGGAGCTGGTGTTCGCCGAGGTCGGCCAACGGCACGCCGCGCAGGCGCACCGAACCCTGGCTGGGCTCGACGATGCCGGCGATGATGCCGGCGAGGGTGCTCTTGCCCGCGCCGCTCGCGCCGACCAGCGCCACGCGCTCCCCGGGCGCGAGACGTAGGGCGACGTCCCGCAGCACGACCGGTCCGTCGTCGTAGCGGTGCTGCGCGACGGTCACCTCCAGCGCCGCGGGCTCGGGCCGCTCCGGACGGGCCGGCCGGCGACCGACGGGCGACGCGGTGTCCGGCAGTGTGGTCACCCCGACGAGCCGGGCGAGGCTCGCGCCGGCCTGGAGCACCGAGTCCGATTCGAACAGCAGCAGGCCGATGGGGTTGAACAGGCGGTGGAAGTAGAGGGCGGCGGTGGTCGCCGCGCCGACGGTCGACAGGTCCTCGCGGACCAGCAGGAAGCCGGCGAGCAGCACGGCGGCCAGCCCCACGAACTCGGACCTGTTGATGCGCAGCCCGAACCGGGTGAACAGGCCGAAGATCTCCAGCGACAGGTCGCGGGCGACGCCGGAGCGAGCCGCGATCCGGACGACGTGCGCGTCCTCCATCCGGTAGGCGCGTACCGTCGCCGAGCCGCGCAGCGCCTCGGCCGTCGCCTGCGTCCGCTCGCCCGTCGCCACCCGCTCGCGGGCGTAGTACGGCACCGACCGTTTGAGGTACCAGCGCAGCGCCAGCGCGTACGCCGGTGCGGCGGCCAGCCCGGCGATGCCGAGCCGCCAGTCGAGGGCGAAGAGCCCCAGCGCGGTCAACACGACGGACAGCGTCGCGCCGAGGAAGGCGGGGCCGCTGGTGGCGATCACGTTCGTCACCACTGCCACGTCGTCGCCGGCCCGGGCCACCAGGTCGCCGGTCCCGGCTCGTTCCAGTGTGGCCGACGGCAGGTGCAGCGCACGGTCGAGGACCCGCTCCCGGAGCCGGGCCAGCACAGTCTCGCCGAGACGTGCGGCGACAGCGGCTCCGGCCGCGGTGAGGAGCCCCGCGAGCACCGCCGCACCCGCGATCACGCCCGCCCAGGACACGACCTGCGGTGTGTCGGTGCCGGCGATGACGTCGTCGACGAGGCGACCGAGCACCCACGGCGCGACGAGCCCGGTCGCGGACGCGGCGACCAGCAACGTGCCGGCGACGGCGCTGAGTACCGGCAGGCGGGCGAGCTCGGTCCGGAGGGCGGCCCAGGTCTGCCGGCCGGTGGCCGTTGGCAGCAGCTGCCGGGCCTCGACGCCGCTCGCGGTCGACGGGTCGGTCATCGTAGGACCTCCTCCCGGTAGCGGGTGTCGCTGGCGAGCAGCCGCTCGTGCGGCCCCTCGGCGACGACCCGACCCTTGTCGATCACGACGACCCGGTGCGTGACGTGCAGCAGGGCCGGGCTGGTGGTGATCAGCACCGTGGCGCGAGTGTCCGCCGCGCGAACCGAGGCCAGCCCTTCGGCGAGCAGCGCCTCGGTCACCGCGTCGACGGCCGTCGTGGGGTTGTGCAGCACCAGCACCGGTGGGTCGGCGACGAGCGCGCGGGCGAGCCCGATCCGCTGCCGCTGGCCGCCGGACAGGTTCGCGCCCCGCTCGGTGAGCCGGCGGTCGAAGCCGTCCGGGTGTGCGGTGAGCACGTCCTCGGCGGCGGCAGCCCGCACGGCGGCCCGCAGGACCGTGTCGTCGACGTCGGCATCGGCGCTGAGGTTGGCGCGCAGGGTGCCCTCGAACAGCGCCACGTCGTGTGGCTCCACCAGGACCACGGCGCGGGCGGCGTCGATGTGCAGGTCCTCCACGGGTACGCCGTCGACGTACAGCGTCCCCCGGTAGTCCGCGTGGTGCACCCGGCCGGCCAGCAGCGCGACAAGCGCTTCGGCCTCGCTCGGGTCGTAGGCGAGCACGCCCACGACCTCACCGGCGCGGACGCGCAGGCTGACGGCGTCGAGGCCGGCGTGCGAGACCGCGTCGAGGGCGAGCCGGGACGGGCTCGGGGTGGGCGGCCCGGCGTCGCCCGGCGCGAGGACCGGCGCCGCGCCGAGGACCCGCGCGACCCGCGCCGCCGAGGCGCGGGCCATGGCGAACAGTTGTACGCAGTACCCGAGCGTCTGCACCGGCTCGGCGATGAACTGGGCCAGCCCGACGACGGCGACGAGTTCGCCGATGGTGAGCCGACCCTGGAGCGCGAGCCACCCCGCGACACCGGCGACCGTCGCGAGGAAGAGTCCGTTGACCATGGTGGTGAGGCCGAGGTGCAGGCCCTTGGTGGTAGCGGCGCGGAGGGTCACGTCGAGGGCGTGCCGGCTGGCGCCCGCGTACCGTCGGGCGGCGTGGTCCTGCGCGCCGATGCCGCGCAGCACGCGCAGCCCGGTGACGAGGTCGACGGCGAGTGCCGTCGTGGCCGCGAGGGCCTCCTGCTGCGACGTGCTGCGCCGGGTGAGCAACGGCGCCATCCGCTGGAGGGCGACGACCAGCAGCGGTACGCCGACGAGCACCCCGAGCCCGAGGGGGACGTCGACGACGAGCAACGCGACGGCCGCGACCACGATCGCGGTGAGCGCCGCGGCGGTGAGCCCGGCGACGCGTACGACCAGTGCGGACAGCTCAGCGTCGGAGGCCGTGACGGACAGCAGTTCGCCATCGCGCAGACCCGAGCGGTGTCCGCGCGGGTCGAGGGCGCTCCGGACGATCTCGACGCGGGTCGCGTGCGCCTCGTGTTCGACGGCGGCGTAGGCCAGCCGGGCGCCGGTGCGGTAGGCGAAGGCGAGGGCGGTGAACAGGGCGGCGAGGCCGGCGAGGGAGAGCAGCAGCGCGGCGACGTCCCCGGTGGCCACCGCCCGGTCGATGATCACGCCGATGGCGACCGGTACGAGGGCCTCGGTGGCCTGGTGGGCGCAGAGCAGCACGATGCCGAGCACCACCCGGCGGCGCTGTCGGCGCAGGGCGCGGCGGAGCACCACGCTCCCGCTGATCTCGGCGACTGTCATGCTCGGATCGGTGGGGGCATGGCGGCAGACTCCAGTAGGTGAGGGCAGGCAACCTAACACGCCCTCGGCCAACCGCAGCCGCCGAGTGCGGTGACGCCGGCCGCCTTGCCATGGACGGCAGGGGCCGGCGTCGACGGTCCGCATCCGCCTCGGCTACCGCTCCCCCGCCGGAGCCACGTGCCGGCCACCCGGCTCACCAGTCATGCACCGTGCCGTCCTTGAGCCGGTTGAACGGCAGGTACGCCGGCTCGTACGGGAACCGGGCCGCCGCCTCCTCGTCGAGCTCCACCCCGAGCCCCGGCTGGTCGCCCGGATGCAGGTAGCCGTCGGTGAAGGTGAACGACTGCCGGAACACCTCGTTGGCCAACGGGGTGTGCTTCATGTACTCCTGGATCCCGAAGTTGTGGATGGCCAGGTCCAGGTGCAGGGCCGCGGCCATCCCCACCGGGGAGATGTCGGTCGGGCCGTGGATGCCCGACTTGATCTGGTACTGGGCGGCGAAGTCGAGCAGCTTGCGCATCGCGGTGATGCCGCCGGTGTGGGTGACAGCGGACCGGACGTAGTCGATCAACTGCTCCCGGATCAGGGTCTGGTAGTCCCAGACGGTGTTGAAGACCTCACCGATGGCCAGCGGGGTGGTGGTGTGCTGGCGGACCAGCCGCAGCGCCTCCTGGTTCTCGGCCGGGGTGCAGTCCTCCAGCCAGAACAGGTCGTACGGTTCGAGGGCCTTGCCGAGCTTGGCGGCCTGGATCGGCGTCATCCGGTGGTGACCGTCGTGCAGCAGCGGCAACTCCGGGCCGAACTCGCCACGCACCGCCTCGAAGACCGACGGTAGGTGGCGCAGGTACGCGCGGGTGTCCCAGTCCTCCTCGACGGGCAGCGGCGTGCGCTGCGCGGGCTCGTAGTCGTAGCGCTGGCCGGTGGCGCTGGGCTGCGCGGCCACCCCGTAGACCGCGTTGATCCCCGGCACCGCGGTCTGCACCCGGATCGACCGGAAGCCCTCGTCGAGGTGGCGGCGGATCGAGTCGAACAGCTCGGGGATGTCCCGCCCCGACGCGTGCCCGTACGCCATGATGCCGGTGCGGGACGCGCCGCCGAGCAGTTGGTACAGCGGCATGCCGGCGGCCTTGGCCAAGATGTCCCACAGCGCGACATCGACCGCGGCGATGGCCGCCATGGTGACCGGGCCCCGCCGCCAGTACGCCGAGCGGTACAGGAACTGCCAGGTGTCCTCGATCCGGTGCGGGTCCCGTCCCATCAGCAGAGGAGCGATGTGGTCGCGCAGGTACGAGGCGACGGAGAGCTCGCGGCCGTTGAGCGTGGCGTCGCCCAGACCGGTGATGCCCTCATCAGTGGTGATCTTGAGGGTGACGAAGTTCCGGTCGGGGCTGGTCACGATGATGTCTGCTGCGACGATCTTCACGGGGTGCCTTTCGTTCCTCCAGAACGGGGGTTGGAGTCTAGGCCGACAAAGGCGATCGGCGCGGCCGGCGACCGGCCCGAAGGCTCCGGGTCAGGACCGGGATCATCACCGCCGCAGCGACGACGTGCAGCCCGACAAGGGCGGTGACGGTGGCCGCGTTCGCTCCGGAGATGAGGGGCGGGACCAGCGAGATCACGGTCAGGGCCACCGCCGTCCACACGAACCGGTCGGCGGGTCGAGCACTCCAGCGCAGCAGCGCCACGGCGATGACGACACCCACCACCGAGAAGAAGCCGGTCACCACGGCGATCCCGGACAACGGAATCGTCTCGCCACCATCGGGGATCTCGAAATCGACGCCGGCGGCCCGGGCCAGCGCGGCGGCGAGGGTGGTGCTCACCACCGCCGCGAGCGTGGCGATCACGCCGGTGCCGGCGAGCCCACGGAATCGGTGGGTGTAGCGGGTTGGGCCCGATGCCGGGCCGGCCACGCTCCCGGTGTCCTTCATGCTGTTCATGTCGTCTCCCTCACATGGAGGCTGTCGTACCGGATGTGTTGGCTGACGTGTGACGGCACCGGGCGTGAAGACACGCACTCGCGCCGTGCGACGGTCGGGGTTGCACAGCGCACGGACGCCGGTGCCGCGCAGCCAGAAGCCGGCGTCGCGCCCGAGGACCGGCCCGGGCTCACCGTCGCGCAGCTCCAACTGCACCCGCCCGCTGGTGACCACGCCGAACGCGTCGTGCCACTCCGCCGCGACCACCTCGGCACGCGCGCCGCCGTGCAGCGTGAGCGTCCGCACCGGGACTACTCCGTGCCGTCCGCCGGCAGGCGTTCCGGCAGCCCGAGCCGCGGGAACTGGTCGTCGTGGAAGATGAAGACCTCGGTGATCGCGCCGCCGGTGATGCGCAGGACGTCGATCGTCAACGGCAGGTACGCGCCCTCCTGCTCCCGCCAGTGGTAGAAGGCGACAGCGGGCTGGCGGTTCACCGAGGTGGGGACCGCACGCAGGCCCTTCATGCCATCGAAGCCGTCCTCGACCCAGCTGTTCACCACCGCGTCGCGGCCGACGTACAGGCCCGGCGTGGGCGGCATCGAGTAGCGGACGTCGTCTCGCAGCATGGCGGCGAGCGCGTCGACGTTCGTGGCCACGCTGGCGTCGGTGAAGCGCCGCACCAGCTCGCGCGTGCCGGCGTCCTCGTCGCCGCCGGTCCAGTCCTGCCGCTCGGCGGGCAGGTGCTCGCGCATGCCGGCGCGAGCCCGCTGCAAGGCACTGTTGACCGAGTTGACCGAGTCCCCGAGCAGCTCCGCGACGTCCCTGGCGGGCCAGCCGAGCACGTCCCGCAGGATCAGTACGGCCCGTGGACGCGGCGCGAGGTGCTGGACCGCGACCAGGTACGCCAGCTCGATCGTCTCCCGCGCGACGGCGACGGTCTCCGGCTCGTCCGCGTCGCCAGCGGGCAGCTCGTCGAGCAACCGGTCCGGGTAGGGCTGCAACCACAGCACCTCGCCGCCGGTCGCCGGCTCCGGGCGGCGCTTGGCGAGCAGGTCCAGGCAGGCGTTGGTGGCGATCCGGTACAGCCACGCCCGGAACGTCGACCGCCCCTCGAACGTCTCCCGCCGCCGCCAGGCACGCAGGAACGTCTCCTGCACGGTGTCCTCGGCGTCCTCGAACGAGCCGAGCATCCGGTAGCAGTGCACGTGCAGTTCCCGCCGGTGCCGCTGCGCCAGCCCCGAGAACGCCGGCTCGTCGACCTCGCCCAGACCGCTCACGCCCAGCTCCTGCAGCCGCGTTTCCGCACTCATCACGTCATCCTTCCGCCTCGTCATGTCCTGTCGCAGGTATGACGGGCGCGGATGCGACAACTCATCGCTCGGGCCTGATCGAGATGGCAAGTGGTGCTGGGATAATGCCCAGATGGTCGTCGTCGCGGGTCGCACGCCCCGACCAGCGTGATGACTCAGGGGCATCATGATGCCCCTGAGTCATCACGCTCGCAGCCGCATCCACCGCTCGCCGGAGCGGAGGCACTGCGGGCTGGTCCCGCCGCACAGAGCGCTCTGCTTGATGTTGCCGCTGCCGTCGATGTAGTGGTGGGTGACGACGATGACGTTGTGCCGGGCCGGAGGCGTACGTGCAGCGGTCCTACCGGCTGGTGCCGCCGCTCGATCGACTCGTGCCGGCGGCGGAGGGCCGGTGCGCGATGCGGGGCGCCCGCACGGCGGAGGCGTTGCCCGCCCCCGGGCGGTAATCCCGTGCCGCGCTGGCCACCATCTCGTCGGCGTCGCGGGTAAGCGTCTCCCGGATGTGCGGCGGAACGAACTCGGACGTCGCCATCGCCAGTCGGACCTGCACCGCGCGGTCGTCGACCAGGCGGGCGAGGTCCGCCTCGCTCAGCTCGACGGCCCGCACCAGCGCGGCGCGGACGTCGACCACCGGGTCCGCGGCGAGCGCGCTGCGCTGCGCGGCGGTGGTCCGCGGGTTGCGGGCAACCCCCTTGCGTACGCGTGCGGTGCGATCGGCCAGCAGGGCGTCGATCACGTCGGGGTCGTGGGTGTGCGTGCCGAGTCGTTCCCGTACCTCGGGTGACACGTCGTCGATCAGCTTGGCGGCCAGTTCCGGCTCCAGTTGACGACTTTCCGCCAGGAGCCCGCGAAGCTCCTTGTCCGAGGTCTTCGACATGACCTGGCGGATCGACTCGTCACAGGCCGGATTGCTGGCGACGGCCCAGCGGACCCACCGGTCGGCGTCCTTGACCAGGCGCATGAGGTTGGCGATCGACGTGGAGGGGTTCCTCGCCACGGCCTCCCGGACCTGACGGTCCTGGTCGCGGGTGAGCGGTCGCAGGGCCTGCGCGGGTGCGTCGGCCCGAGAGGCGACCGCCTTGCGGACCAGGACCGACGGGTCGGACGCCAGGTCGATGAGGGTCATTTGTGGCGTTGTGGGGTCCTGAGCGAGGGCGAGCCGAGCGTCAGCGCTGCCACCGATCGGACGGTGGGCGGTGGTGCCGGACGCGCTGTGACGGTCGGCCGCGCCGACGTCCTGCTGTTTCCCCATGCCGCAATCATGTCACGCGCCCGATTCGGCAGGATTGGCCACGGGCGGAACCGGGGCGGGCAGGCGCAGGCCGGACATGCCGCCGTCCACCGGCAGCGACGAACCGGTCACCGACCTGGTCGCGGGCGAGGCCAGGTAGACGACGGTGGCGGCCACCTCGTCGGCGGTCACCAGTCGGCCGGTCGGCTGGCGGGCGGCCAACTGCCGCTTCTCCACCGTCGGGTCGGCCGCACCGGCGAGCAGGCGGGCCACCCACGGCGTGTCGACGGTGCCGGGGGCGACACAGTTGACCCGGACGCCCTCCGTCACCAGGTCGGCGGCCATGGCCAGGGTGAGGGCGTGCACGGCACCCTTCGACGCCGAGTACAGGGCGCGCTTGGGCAGACCGGTGGTCGCGGCGATCGAGGAGATGTTGACGATCGCCGCGGACGACGACCGGCGCAGGTACGGCAGAGCGACGGCGCTGGTTCGGGCCACGCCGGAGACGTTGACGTCGAGTACGCGGCTCCACTGCTCGTCGTCGTTCTCCTCCACAGTGCCCACGGCCGAGATGGCGGCGTTGTTCACCAGGATGTCGATGCCGCCGAACGTCTCCGCGACCGAGGCGACGGCCGCGGTGAGTGAGGACCGGTCGGCCACGTCCGCCTGGACGCCGAGCACCCCGGGGGTCTCGGGCAGCCCGGACAGTTCCAGGTCCAGGACACCCACCCGGGCGCCGGCGGCGACGAACGCCCGCACGCAGGCGAGGCCGATCCCCGATGCGCCTCCGGTCACCACCGCCACGAGACCGTCACACCGCATCAGGCGTCCCGGAGCGTGTTGCGCTGCCGACCGAGGCCGTCGATCTCGACCTCCATCACGTCGCCGACGGCCAGGTACGGGAAGCGGCCGGATAGCGCCACTCCCTGCGGGGTGCCTGTGTTGATGACGTCGCCCGGGTCCAGGACGGTGTACTGGGACAGGTGCCAGACCAGGTACGCCACGTCGAAGATCATGTCCTTGGTGCTGGAGTCCTGGCGGGGCTCGCCGTTGACCCAGGAGCGCAGCCGCAGCGCCTGCGGGTCGCCGATCTCGTCGGCGCTGACCAGCCACGGGCCGAGCGGTTGGAACGTCTCACAGGACTTGCCCTTGGACCACTGACCGCCGGAGACCGCGAGTTGGAAGTCCCGCTCGGAGACGTCGTTGGACAGCACGTACCCGGCGATGTGCCCGAGGGCGTCGGCCGGTGAGGCGAGGTAGCGGGCCGTTCGGCCGATCACCACCGCCAGCTCCACCTCCCAGTCGGTCTTCGTCGATCCGCGCGGGATCAGGACCTCGTCGTACGGGCCGACGACGGTGTTGGGCGCCTTGTAGAAGATGATCGGCTCGGTCGGTGGCTCGGCACCGGACTCGGCGGCGTGCGCGGCGTAGTTCTGCCCGACGCAGAGCACCACCCCCGGCCGGGCGATCGGCGCGCCGACCCGCTGCCCGGTGACGTCGATCTCGGTCAGGTCGGTGGCCTCGCGGGCCCGCCGGACGCCGTCGCCGGCAAGGAACTCGCCGTCGATGTCGGCGGTGAGCGACGAGAGGTCGAAGTGCCGCCCATCGACGTGCAGCACGGGGCGTTCCCGTCCCACCGGCCCGACGCGCATGAATCTCACGAACCAACCTCCACCGCCTGGATCGCCAAAGACCCAATTTCCTATAGGATGTTGTTCGGCTCGTGTGTACTCGCTCACACCGGCGCAGTCAAGGGGTCGCTGAGGAGACGAGATGGCCCAGCAGGAACCTCGCGAGGGTCGACTCCGCCCCGCCCGTCGGCTCACCCTCGCCGAGGACGTCTACGAGTCGATAAAGACGCTGGTCATGGACCACGTCCTTCCGCCCGGCGAGCGGGTCAACATCGACGCGCTCGCCCGGGAACTGGACGTCTCCCCCACTCCCGTCCGTGAGGCCCTCGCACGGCTGGAGGCCGACGGACTGGTCCGTAAACGCCCACTCTCCGGCTACACCACGACACCACTGTTGAGCCGTGCCGAGTTCGACGACCTGTTCGACGTCCGGCAACTGCTGGAGGGCGCCACCGCCGGGCGGGCCGCCACCCACGCCTCCGACGAGGCTCGCCAACGGATCAGCGTCGAGGCGGCGGCGAGCATCGACGTGGAGGCCGGCGACGGATATCGCCGCCACGCCGCCTTCACCGCACTGGACGCGACGTTCCACGACCTGATCGCCGAGGTCTCCGGCAGCCCGTTGCTGCGGGACACCATCACGCGGCTGCACTCACACCTGCACCTGCACCGGCTGTACTTCCCGGCCGCCGGCGCAGCGGACACCAACACCGAGCACCAGCGCATCGCCGCCGCCATCGTCGCCGGCGACGCGACAGCCGCGACCGAGGCGATGCGTGCCCACCTCAGCGCCGCCCGGGAGCGCCACCTGCCCGCCTTCGACCGGCTCCCCACCCCCGCGACACCGCGCGACTCGGCCTGACCCACCCCCACAGATCCGAGGAGCCGCCATGCGGATCGCCCTCTTCATCACCTGCGTCAACGACCTCGCGTTCCCGGCCACCGGCATCGCGGTCACCCGCATCCTGCGGCGACTCGGCCACACCGTCGACTTCCCCGCCGACCAGACCTGCTGCGGTCAGATGCACGCCAACACGGGTTACCGGGCCGAGGCCATGCCGATGGTGCGCAACTACGTCGACGTCTTCGACTCCTACGACGCCATCGTCGCGCCGTCCGGGTCGTGCACCGCGATGATCCGCGACCAGTACCCGCGCCTGCACGCGCCGGCCACCTCGGTGGCCGCCCGCACGTACGAGCTGTCCGAGTTGCTCGTCGACGTTCTCGGCGTCACCGACGTCGGCGCCGAGTTCCCGGAGACGGTCACCTACCACCCGACCTGCCACGGCCTGCGGATGCTGCGTCTCGGCGACCGACCGCTGACCCTGCTGCGCCAGGTGCGCGGAATCCAACTGGTCGAGCTGGGCGACGCCGAGGAGTGCTGTGGCTTCGGCGGCACGTTCGCACTGAAGAACCCGGACGTCTCCACCGCCATGCTCACCGACAAGTGCGCCCGGGTCCGCGACACCGGCGCACGGGTGCTCGCCGCGGCCGACAACTCCTGCCTGGCCCACATCGGCGGCGGTCTGAACCCCCGCACCATCCGGGCCAAGCGAGCCCGGGTCGTCGACGAGGTACCCGACTGGGAGGCTCTGCGCGACACCGGCTCGGCGATCAAGGCGGACGTCCAACGGCGGTTGCCGGAGTTGCTGGAGCAGTTTGAGGCGTCCGTCACCGCCGCCGGCGCCACTGTGCACTGGGCCCGCGACGCGGCCGAGGCGTGCCGGATCGTGGTCGAGCTGACCCGGGCCACCGGGGCCGACGAGGTCGTGAAGGTCAAGTCGATGGCGACCCAGGAGATCGAGCTCAACGAGGCGCTGGAGGCCGCCGGGATCGCCGCGTACGAGACCGACCTCGCCGAGCTGATCGTGCAGCTCGGCGAGGACACCCCCTCGCACATCCTGGTGCCGGCGATTCACTACAACCGGGCCCAGATCCGGGAGATCTTCGAACGTCGCATGGCCGACGCGCCGCCCGACCTGAGCGACGAACCGGCCGCGCTTGCCGAGGCGGCCCGCGCTCACCTGCGACGGCGTTTCCTCTCGGCCCGGGTCGCCGTCTCCGGCGCGAACTTCGCCGTCGCCGACACCGGCACCCTCGTGGTGGTCGAGTCCGAGGGCAACGGCCGCATGTGCCTCACCCTCCCCGAGACGCTGATCAGCGTCGTCGGCGTCGAGAAGCTGCTGCCGACCTTCACCGACCTGGAGGTCTTCCTGCAACTGCTGCCGCGGTCCTCGACCGGTGAGCGGATGAACCCGTACACCTCGATGTGGACCGGTGTCACCCCCGGGGACGGCCCGCAGGACGTGCACGTCGTGCTCGTCGACAATGGCCGCTCCGCTGTGCTCGCCGACCCGGTCGGGCGGCCCGCGCTGTCCTGCATCCGCTGCTCCGCGTGCCTCAACGTCTGCCCGGTGTACGAACGGGCCGGTGGTCACGCGTACGGCTCGGTGTACCCGGGCCCGATCGGCGCGATCCTGTCGCCGCAGCTGACCGGCGTCGCCGACAACGCCTCACTGCCGTACGCGTCGACCCTCTGCGGCGCCTGCTACGACGTGTGCCCCGTGAAGATCAACATTCCGGAGATCCTGGTCCACCTCCGCCAGCAGGCACCGCACCCGCCTGCGGAACGGGCCACCATGCGGCTCCTGTCCTGGGTGATGCGCAGCCCCCGACGGTGGACCGCCGCCCTGCGCCTGGCCCGGGCCGGCGCGGGGCCGCTCGGGGCGTACCGTCAGCGGCGCAGCGGCGCTCGCACGCTGCGTCGACTGCCCTGGCCCGCGTCGGCGTGGACCCGGTCGCGTGACCTGCCGCTGCCCGCGCCGCAGACCTTCCGGGAATGGTGGGGAAAGCAGTGAGCGCACGTGACGAGATCCTGGCGCGGCTCCGGACAGCCCTGGCCGACAGCCCGCCGCCGGTGCAGGTGCCCCGCCGCTATCGCCGGGTCGGCGACCACCCCGACCTGATCGAAACCCTCGTCGACCGCCTGGAGGACTACCGGGCCGTCGTCCACCGTGGCACCGGGGCCCTGCACCGGCTGCTCGGCGAGGTCGGCCGGCTCGCCGTTCCTACCGACACCCCCGCTGACTGGCTGGACGGCTACGCCGGAGAGCTGCACCGCGACGCGCCCCCGCTGTCACCGGCCGCGCTCGACGGCCTGGACGCGGTCCTGACCGGCTGTGCCGTGGCGGTCGCCGACACGGGCACCATCATCCTCGACGCCGGCCCGACGCAGGGGCGACGCGCGCTCACCCTGGTGCCCGACCGGCACATCTGTGTCGTCCGCACCGACCAGGTCGTCGGCCTGCTGCCGGAGGCGCTGGCCCGGCTGGACCCACGCGCGCCTCTGACCTGGATCTCGGGCCCTTCCGCGACGAGCGATATCGAACTGAACCGGGTCGAGGGAGTGCACGGACCGCGCCGCCTGGAGGTCGTCCTGGTCAGCTCAGGAGTCTGACGGCACCTGCTCGCGGGGCTCGCCCGCCGGTTCCCGCAGCGGGACGCCGCGCACGTTGAGCAGCATGACGATGCCGACGCCGACCACCAGGGCGATGTCGGCGACGTTGCCGACGAAGAACCCGGCGTAGTCGATGAAGTCCACCACGTGTCCCCGCGCGAACCCCGGCTCGCGGAAGAGTCGGTCCAGCAGGTGCGTCGTCGCGCCGCCGAGCACCAGGCCCAACGCCACCGCCCAGGGACGCGACGTGACCCGCCGGGCCACCACCGTCACCGCGACCACCGCCGCGGCGGCGAACACCGCGAAGATCCAGGTGTACGCGGAGCCGATCGAGAAGGCCGCGCCCGGGTTGTAGACGAGGCGCAGTTGCAGCAGCTCACCGAGGAGCGTGATGGCCTGCCCGTCGGACAGCGCGGACTCGGCCCAGAATTTGGTGGCCTGATCGGCGGCGAGCACCACGGCAGCGATCAACACGACGGCGCGGAACATCCCGGAACCCTAGCCGGTCACCGGTGACCGTCACCACCGGAGAGTGAGGCCCTGTCCGACGGGCCGCGCCGGGCATGATGCCGGTGTGTGGCAATTGCAAAGGACTTGCAATTGTGCCACCGTGATCATCACTGTAGGCGGCTGCACCTGCGCGCCCACACCCCGTTCTCCACACCACAGGAGCGTTCCGTGACCCGGATCCGTCCGATCTTCCGACGCCTCGTGGCGTCGACAGCAGCGGCCGGGATGCTCGTCCTCGCCGGCTGCTCGGCGCCGACCACCCCGGACAGCCCAGCCGGCGGCGCGACCCTGGTCGTGGCCACCTCCGACGAGCCCGACGCGCTGAACCCGGTGCTCAACTTCGGCGTCGACGGCGCCGCGCTGATCTTCGACGGGCTCGTCGCCCGCGACAGTGACAACCGCCTCGTTCCCGGGCTGGCCACGGCGTTGCCGGTGCTGTCCGCCGACGGACGCACAGTGACCGCGACACTGCGTGACGGGGTGCAGTTCCACGACGGCACCACGCTGAGCGCAGCGGACGTCGCCTTCACCTACCGGGCGGTGCTGGACCCGACTGTGGACTCCACGCTCCGCTCCGACCTGGACATGGTGGAGTCGGTGACCGCGCCCGACGCGGCCACCGTCGTCTTCCGGCTGCGCTACCCGTACGCGCCGTTCCTCCAGCGACTCACCCTCGGCATCGTGCCGTCGAAGCTGCTCAGCGGGCAGGACATCAACACCACCGGGTTCAACCGGAAGCCGATCGGGACCGGGCCGTACAGGGTCGAGTCCTGGACGCCGGGTGACCGGCTGGTGCTCACCGCGAACGAGCGCTACTTCGGTGGCCGGCCGGCGAACAACCGGGTCGTGGTGGCGTTCGTCGCCGACGACAACGTTCGCGCCCAGCGGATGCGGGCCGGTGAGTTCGACGCCGCCGAGCTGCCGCCGAAGCTCGCCTCCGGATTCGACTCCGACACCGCGTACCGGGTGCAGCGGGTGCCGACCGCCGACTACCGGGGCGTGATGCTGCCGATGGGCAACCCGGTCCTCGCCGACCCGGCGGTCCGCCGGGCGCTCAACCTCGCCGTCGACCGGGCCGCGATGGTCTCCGGGATCCTCGGTGGCGCCGGCGAGCCGGCGTTCGGACCGGTCCCCCCGACCTCCGAGTTCGCCGACCCTTCGACAGTCGGCACGCCGACCGCCGACGCGACGGCGGCGAGCGCGTTACTCGACGCGGCCGGCTGGAAACCCGGCTCGGGTGGGGTGCGGGCCAAGGACGGCCGGCCGGCCCGGTTCACGCTGATGTACCCGGCAACCGACACCCTGCGCAAGGACCTGGCCCTGGCCGTCACCGCCGACGCGAAGAAGATCGGCATCGAGGTCACCCCGGCCGGGCTCACCTGGGACGCCATCGACCCGCGAATGAAGTCCGACGCCCTGCTGATGGGCTACGGCACGCCGTACGACCCGGACTTCGTCTCGTACAAGCTGTTCAGCTCGCAGTTCGCCGGGCAGGGCTACTTCAACCCTGGCTCGTACCGCTCCGAGGTGACGGACCGCGCTCTGCAGGAGGGCCGCGACCAGATCGACCCGGCGCTTCGCAAGGCCGCGTACGCGCAGTTCCTGAAGCAGTTGGCCGCCGACGTGCCGTGGCTGTTCCTCACCTACCTGCGGCACACCTACGTGCTGAAGTCCTCCGTCCAGGGCGCGGCCCCTCGGGTCGAGGCGCACGAGCACGGGGTGGCGAACAGCATCTGGTGGAACATCAACACCTGGACGCGCTCGTGACCCGCTCCGGCCGACTGGCCGGGGCCGGGGCGGTGGTCCGACGCCGCCTCCTGGTCGCCGTCCCCGTGCTCGCCGCGACGAGCATCGGGATGTTCGCCCTGGGGGCCGCCTCGCCGGTGGACCCCGCCAAGCAGTACGCGGGCGCTGCGGCCTTCACCGCCAGCGAGGAGAACCTGGCGCAGATCCGCGCCAACTGGGGTGTCGACGACCCGCTGCCGGTGCAGTACCTGCGCTGGATCGGCAATCTGGTCCAGGGCGATCTGGGCTGGTCGACGAGTCGTCACGAGCCGGTCGCCTCGGTGCTCTCTGCCCGGGCCGGCTGGACGCTGCTGCTGATCGGGGCGACCCTCGCCCTGGTCCTGGTCGGCAGTCTGCTGCTGGGGGCGCTGGCCGCGTACCGCCGGGGTGGGTTGTTCGACCGGGGTTTGCGGGCGGCGGCCTACGCGGTCGAGTCGATGCCGGTGTTCTGGCTGGGCCTGGCCGCGATCGCCGTGTTCGCACTGGCCCTGGGCTGGTTTCCGGCGGGCGGGCTCACCGATGTCACGGCGACCAGCACCTCCTGGGCCGACGTGGCGCACCATCTGACCCTGCCGGTCGGAGTGCTTGCCGTTTCCCAGGCGCCGTGGTTCGTGCTGTTCGTCCGGGACGCGGTGGCGGAGAGCATGCGCGACGACCACGTGCTCGCGGCGCGGGCCCGCGGGTTGCCCGGGCGGACGGTCCTGTTCGGGCACGCGTTACGGACCGCGCTGCTGCCGTTCCTCACCCTGGTCGGCACCCACCTGCCCGAGCTGGTCGGCGGGGCGGTGCTCGTCGAGACGGTGTTCTCGCTGCCGGGCCTCGGTGCCGTCACGGTGGCCGCCGCGATGGGCAGCGACTTCCCGCTGTTGGCGGCGATCACGTTGGTCACCACCGCCGTGGTGCTGGCCGCGAACCTCACGACCGACCTCGCCTACGCCGCCGCCGACCCGAGGGTGCGACTCGATGGCTGACCTCGCTGCCCGACCGCCGCTGCTCCGCCTGGCCCGGTCCCGGCTACGGTTGCGACCCGGCCAGACCGGTGCCGTCGTCGCCGGTCTGGTCCTGCTGGTGGCCGTCGCCGGCTCGCTGCTCGCACCGCTCGTCTGGCCGCTCGACCAGAGCGCGGTCGCGCTGGACCAGACCCGGTTGGCACCGTCCTGGACCCACCTCGCCGGCACCGACGACCTCGGCCGCGACGTGGCACACCGGGCCGTCTACGGACTGCGGGTCTCGTTGCTCGTCGGCGCGGTCGCCGCCCTCGTGGCCACGGTCCTCGGGGGCGTGGTCGGCGGGATCGCCGGCACGCTCGGCGGCCGGGTGGACCGGATCCTGATGCGGGTCGTGGACACCATCGCCGCGATGCCCCACCTGCTGCTGGGCATCTTCATCGTCGCCATGCTGCGTCCCAGCCTCGGTGCCGTGATCGCCTCCGTCGGGCTCACCCACTGGCTCTCCACCGCCCGCATCGTCCGATCCGAGTTGTTGAGCCTGCGGACCAGACCGTTCATCGACGCCGCGATCAGCGGTGGGGCCGGCCGACTCCGGGTCCTCACCCGGCACCTGCTGCCGCACGTCCTGCCCCGGCTGGCGCTGGCCACCACCCTGATGATCCCGCACGCGGTGTGGCACGAGACCGCCCTGTCGTTCCTCGGCCTCGGCCTGCCTCCGCACCTCGCCTCACTGGGCAACATGATCAATGACGGCCAGGGGTCGCTGCTGACCGGTGCCTGGTGGGCGAGCCTGGCACCGGGCGCGGTCATCGTCGTCGTCACCCTCGCCATCGCGGTCCTCGCCGCCCGCTGGCGCGACCGCCTCGATCCCCGGATCCGAGCGGAGCTGCACCTGTGACCACCACCGAGACCTTTTCGGCCACGGCGTCTCCCCGCGCCGCCGCGGGTCAGCCGCTGCTCACAGTGGACGGCCTCGGCGTCGAGTTCCGGCTCCGCGACACGACGGTGCGTGCCGTCAGCAACCTCAGCCTCACCGTACGGGCCGGCGGACTGCTGGCCATCGTCGGTGAGTCCGGCTGCGGCAAGTCCGTCCTGGCCCACGCCCTGCTCGGCCTGCTACCCGCCAACGCCACGACCACCGGCCACGCCGTCCTGCACGAGCCGGACAGCGAACCGGTCGACCTGATCACCTGCGGTCAGCGCCACCTGGCGCGCCAGGTGCGCGGGCGCCGCGTCGGGCTGGTACCGCAGAGCCCGGCCACCGCCCTGAACCCGGTACGCACCGGACGCCGACTGCTCGCCGAGACGCTGCGGGCGCACGGCCGCGACCGCGCCGCCACAGACCAGCTCGCTGTCGATGTCGGGCTCGACCCGGCGGACCTGGACCGCTACCCCCACGAGCTCTCCGGTGGCATGGCACAGCGTCTGGTCACCGCGCTCGCGCTGGCACCCGACCCGTCGCTGCTCATCGCCGACGAGCCCACCACCGGGCTGGACCGACCCCTGGTCGACCACACACTCGACCTTCTGAGACGTCGCTGCGACAACGGCTCCGCGGTTGTGCTCATCACGCACGACCTGGCTGCCGCGCAACGGGTCGCCGACACCGTCGCCGTGATGTACGCCAGCCGCATCGTGGAACACCGCGACACCGACCAGCTCTTCACCGCGCCGACCCACCCGTACGCCTCGGCGTTGCTCGACGCCCTGCCGGACCGGGCCTTCCGGCCGGTGCCGGGCGACCCGCCGATGCTCACCGCGCTGCCACCCGGCTGCGCGTTCGCACCCCGCTGCCCGCGCCGCACCGACACCTGCGCGGACCGACCAGAGCCGACACCGGTCGCCGGTGGCGGCACGGTGGCCTGCCACCACCCGCTCCCCACGGGAGCCACCACGTGACCAGCCCGCAGCACCTGCTCGCCGACGAGGTGACCGTCTCCTACGGCCGCCACATCGTCCTCGACGGCGTCACAGTGCGGGTCGACCGCGGAGAGACGGTCGGACTGCGCGGGCCCTCCGGCTGCGGAAAGTCGACGCTGGTTCGGGTCCTGGCTCTCCTGCACCGCCCCGATCAGGGTCGGGTCAGCATCGACGGCACCCCGGTCGACGGCATCCGGTACGCCGTACCGGTCGCCCTGCGGACCCGCGTCGCCGCCCTCTTCCAGAGCCCGCGTGCCGCCGCCGACCCCCGACTGAGCCTCGCCGACCTGATCGCCGAACCGCTACGCGCCACCCGGACGCCCGAGCCGGCGGTCCGCGAACGGGTGGCCGAACTCGCCGACCTCGTCGGCCTCACCGCCGACCTGCGCAGCCGGCGGCCACATGCCGTCTCCGACGGGCAACTGCAACGCGCCTGCCTCGCCCGGGCCCTGGCGCACCGCCCGGACTACCTGCTCTGCGACGAGGCCACCGCGATGCTGGACGCCTCCACTCAGGCACACGTCGCCGCCGTCATCCGCGACTATCAGCGGACCCAGCGGGCCGGAGTGCTGGTCATCAGCCACGACCAGACCCTGCTGGCCCGCTGGAGTGACCGGATCGTCGACCTGGCCGATGCAGCGAGGGCGCGCACCTGAATCGCGATCCGGGCCGGGCGGGCCGGGGGCAGCAGGCGACCGGCGACGGCTGTTCATCCCGGCCGCTCAGGCGTGGCAGGGTCACCCGACGTCGGGGGAAACCCGCCGAGCGCGGAAGTCAGGGCGGCCAGCGAGGATGCCGGCGAGGATCTCCGCGCCGTCGACGACCCGCGGGCCGGGGCGGTTGAAGTAGGCAGGCCCGTCGACCACCCACACCTGCCCCTGACGAACCGCAGGCAGGTCCGCCCAGCCGGGTTGCGCGGTCGCCACGGAAAGCTCGTCGATGGTTCGCTCCGGCGTGAACCCGCACGGCCCGAACACCACCACGTCGGGGGCCAGGTCGGCGACCACCGACCACGGGTGCGGGGTGCTGTGCGCACCCGGCCCGAGCAGCAGCGACAGCCCACCTGCGTAGGTGATCTGCTCCGGAACCCAGTGCCCGCCCGGCATCAACGGGTCGAGCCACTCGACGAACAGCACCGTCGGCGCGCCGGTCACCGGCCCCGGCAACGCGGCGAGGCGACGCTCGGCGTCAGCTCGGATCTCCGCCGCCCTGACTTCGGTGCCGGTCAGCGCGGCCACGGCATCGACAGTGTCCAGGATCCCGTCGATGGTCCGCGCCTCCAGGGACATCACCCTGGTGTCGAGATCGATCAGACCAACCGCGTCGTTGACCCGCTCGTAGGAGACCGCACACACGTCGCACAGATCCTGGGTCAGGATCAGATCCGGCTTCAGGCCCTCCAGCATGGCAACGTCGAGCTGGTACAACGACGATCCTCGGTGCGCGTCACCGGCGATCGCCGCCGAGATCTCCCGGCTCGTCAAGGTCTCCGGCAGGGACGTCGCGGTCACCGCCGGGACGTCGGCCAGGGCCCCCGGCGGCCAGTCACACTCGTGGGTACGGCCGGCCAGGTGCCCGGTCAGGCCAAGCATGGCCACGATGTCCGTGGCCGCCGGCAGCAGGGAAACGATGCGCACAACCGCCTGCCTACCAGGCGCGACCGAGCCACGTCCACTTCCGCACAGCGAGACCACGGCGGCCATCAGCGTGGTCAACGACCGCCTCGGCTCAGCACACCTCGACTGATTTGCGGTAACGGGTTGCCAAGCGGTCACGCGGCTCGCAGGGTTGCTGCACTTCGGTGCTGTGCTGCTGGCGTCAGACGCGGCGCTGTATTCGGACCTTGGGACGCTCGTTCCTGAGGTGGCCGTGCTTGTGCTGTCGGACCTGCTCGTCCCAGACCTCCTGGTCGTAGTCCGGGTCCGGTGGGATCCACTTGTGCGAGCCGTCGCTGTAGTGGAACTTCTCGTCACCGGGCCGCAGGATGCTCACCGAAGCCAGCCGAGGAAGCGTCTGTGCAACGCACCCGCCGGCACCCAGGTCAGGTCCTCGGAGGCCCGCACCAGCTGCGCACCCAGATAAATGGCCAGGGATATCGGAGCGTCGTCGAACTCGGCACGCAGCTCGCGCTGCCGCGTGCGGCAGGGCCAGGGCGCATCGCAGCCGCCGCAACTCCAGATCGGCAGCACAGGGCCGTGCGTGGTCACGCGCGGCCTCCGAGCAGCGCCGCCGCCATCGACCGCGTCTGCTGGCTCGCCGCCCAGTCCACCTGCCAACAGGGGTACGGCGTGAGCAGCGACCACCACGCCCGACAGCCACTGCAAAGGCCGTCTATCCCGGGCACATGTACGACCATGATGTGCCGCTCGGCGTCGTTGCTCACTGCTCCTCCTCGGCGGGCCAGTGCCCCCGGTTGATCGGAATGCGGTGTCGGCTGCGACAGGGCAGCTCCGCCCCGCAACGGCAGATCCAGTTCCACTTCCGCCACGACCATGCCGGGCGGTGTCGCCGTGCCAGGGTCATCGCAACGGCGATCAGGTACTGGTCGTAGGTCACTCGTCGCCATGGTGGTGTCCTGTACCGCATCACTGGCCCCCTCCACCGGGCAGCACTCCATGCCCGACCCCCGAAACGGCGGGACCGGATCTGGAACGTTCGGTAACTGCGACGCTACGATCACGACGGCGGCGGTGGGACTCACCCGCAGTACGAGTGAGCAGGCCAGATGGGCGGCCGCAGCTCTGTGTTCACGGCGGAACGTCGACCACGGGTCAACGTAGGGGTGACGCATGAGAGGTCACGGACGATCAGCACCACATCGTGGCGAGATGACCGGCTACCTGTTCAAACTGATCCGGGAGTCCATCCCGCTCACCCAGGAGCAACTCGCCGTCGACCTGGACGTCGATCGGGTGACCGTGCAGAGCTGGGAGACCGGCCGTCGGCCGTTCACCGCGGTACCACTCGGGCAGGCGATCACCGTCCGACTCCGGCTCGGACGGCTCGGCGCGAACACCCTCCTGCTCGCAGCACTCGACGACGCCGCCGAGGCGGACCTCATTCTCTCCGCCGTCCTCAGCAGACAGGTGGACCGCTGCGACATCGCCGAACAGCCGCTGGGCTGGTCCGTCCTCACCCACCGTCTGACCGACTTGATCCTCTGGGCCGTCCTCGGGCAGATACCGACCTTCGCCAGAGGGCTACCCATCGCCCGTCCCCGGCGGGGTCCAGTCGCGTCCGGGCCGACCCTGTCCGTCGACGAGCAACGTGCGTTCTTCGCTCACCTTCACGTGCTCGCCGAACGCGCCGCAGCCGGACGGCATCGGAGCGTGCTGCTGCACCGGCAAGCGTGCTTCCTCGCTGGCATGGACCCAACCAAATCGGCAGCAGGTTGGCTCACCCTGACCACCGCCCGAGCAGGCCGCACGACCACCTTCCGCACGTGGTCACCGCTGTGGCCAGACGCTCGCTCTGTCGTCACGTCCCTCGCCAACCAGGGCGACCCGGAACCGTTACGAGACTTCATCGCTCGCGCACACCCCGATGACGCCTGCGAGCGAGCGGCCCTCAACTACTCGGCCTACTGGGTAGGGGAAATCCCGTACCGCCAGCGCGACGACTCCTTCATGCCCGAAGCGCTCGCCGACTGGCACGGCTCGATCCTTCTTCGGCACCTGGTCCATCGCCTCGAACCAGGGCATCCGATCGTGGACCTCAACATCCACAACGTCTGGGCTCTGCTGGCCGCACGACGCGGCCTCGCTCTCGACAACCCCGCCGCAGCTCGGGCGCTCCTGGACCGCAGTGTCCCGCTCCTGGACAGTGACCGGATCTCCGCGCAGTCTCGGAAGGAACTAACCTCTATCGTCTACAGCCTGCGGGCGGACGGACTCACCGGCACAGGGACGGGCAGATGACCGACGACCACGACGCCGCCGGAGCGATGAACTTCATCTTCGAAGCCGGCGTCCTCAAACGCGCCGCCCGCACCGGCTGGTGGTTCGCCGGCGTCAAGCAACCCGAATCCATCGCCGAACACTCCTTCCGAACAGCGCTCATCGGAATGATGCTCGCCGCCATGGAGGGCGCCGACCCAGCCCGAGTGTCGATGCTCTGCACCCTGCACGACACCCAGGAAACCCGAATCACCGACATCCCCCACATCGCCAAGCGCTACCTCACCGCCGTACCCAACACCGCCGTCACCGCCGACCAGGTCGCCACCTGTCCCCCAGCCGTCGCCGACGTCATCACCGCCGCCGTCGCCGAATACGAAGCCGGCGAGACACTCGAAGCCGTCGTCGCCCGCGACGCCGACAAACTGGAATGCCTCGTCCAAGCCGTTGAGTACCGCCACCAGGGCATTGACAACGTGCAGCGCTGGATCGACAGCTCACGAGCGGCTCTGAAGACCGCCAGCGCCCACCGCCTTGCCGACGCCGCCCTCAGCGGACAACCCCTGGCCTGGCTCACTCCCCCGCCACAGGAGTAAACGTTCAATACTCGGCGTTGCCTTGATCAAGAGAGGGAACCTAGTCGATCAAAGAAGACGAGGGCAACGCAGATCAGGGTTCGAAGCCGAATACGACCAACCGACTACCTGACCGACCATCGGCATGAGCCCACAACCAACTACAAGATCGTGGTGGTGTCGTGCACAGCGGTAGTCCGTCCCTCGGGAAACCACACCGCCGGAACGCGGGCACACGCTGACGAGGGCACACCGGCGCACACCGCCCGGCACGTCACCCGCTCAGCCCACCCGCGAGGCCGACGGCAGCGCACACGGTTGTGTACGCGGCGCGGGCAGGTCTTCGGACTCGCGGGCCCGACCGGCTCCACGCCGGTCCCCTACTGGCCGTCGCTTCCCAGGCCACTGGCCCAGTGCTGATGACGGCGGTCGTTCCCGCTCACCGCTGCGGGGCAGCCCCGGATTCCCACCGGGTTCCCTCTTACGACGCCCGGCCAGCTCACGACCGGGCGAACCAGCGCCACCGGGAGCATAGCTGAGCAGGAGCGACGGCCCTTCAGCCCGGCCGACCACCCGGGAGGTGTTCGGCTTTAGCCATGTGAGGAAAAAGTTCGTCACCTCTTGTAAAAAGTCTCCGCCCAGTGAGGATATTCAGATGCGTCGTCACCCTCAGATTCCTGGGCGGGTGGTCTCGGGCCTCCTCGCGCTCCTCCTCGCCTCGGCGGTCGCTCTCCTCGCGTCCGCCCAGCCCGCCGCAGCTCACGGGACCCTCGCGATGTCCACGCCGGCGGGTGGCGCCACCGTGCGCGAGCCGCTGACCTCGGTGCAGCTGTTCTTCACCGAGAAGGCCGCTGCCAACGCGTTCTTCACGATCACCGCGCCGGGTGGCACCCGGGTCGACAATGGCTGGTCGTACGGGGAGCCGAAGCCGCTGGACAAGCCGGTGCGCGAGTACTTCCTGGTCAACGGCCAGTTCGAGCCACGCGAGTACACGACAGGGTTCCCCGCGACGGTGGCGGTCGCGCACCTGCCGGCCAAGGGCCAGTACTCGGTGAGCTACCTGTCGGTCGCCTCGGACGGCGACCCCGTACGCGGCACCTTGACCTTCCGCTACGACGGACCGGTGACGGCGGCGCCCAAGGGGTGGAGCCCTCCGTCGACCCAGCCAGATCCGGCGCTGTTGGCCACTGCCGAGCAACACGGGTCGTCCGGGCAGGCGTCGGCGGTGCCGACAGTCGCGGCCGAGACGGCGGTTCCGCCGTCCGCGGCAGCTGCGCCAAACGGGTCTACTGACGAGAGCGGCCCCGGAGCGGTCGCGTGGGTCGGCCTGGCGGTGGTCGCGGTGGCGGCCGCATCGGCCGGATTCGTCGTTTGGCGTCGGCGGACGACCCCCACCGGCCGACCCGCCGGCCGGGGCCGTACCGCGTCGGCGACATCCGCTCGACGCGGGGCCGGCACCCGTCCCGGGACCAGGACCGCCGGCACCAGGATCGCCAGCGCCAAGGCCGCCGGTGCCAAGGGTGCCGGTAGCAAGGCCGCCGTTGCCAGGACCGGCGGCGGCAGAGCGGTCGGTGGCAGGACCGACGCGGACAGGACCGTCGCGGCGACCGGCAGCGGTACGCAGACCTCGGACGGTAAGCGGCGACCCGGCGTCGTGCCGGCCGCGCGTAAGGGCACCGCTGTCGTCGTGGCTCGGACCAGCGTCGCTGTCGATCCAACTCCGACCGATGAGGACGCGAAAGCCCCCGCCACGACGGACAGCCGACCGCCCGTCGACTCCGGGACATCGCCTGACCCGGATCTCGCCACGGCGATGCCCGGGTCCCGGCTGAGCAACACCAGCCTGGCACTGTTCGTCGGTACCCTGGTCCTGGTCCTGGTCCTGGCCCTGCTCGGCGGGTTCGGATTGGCGCGCATCAGCGGCAACGAGGGCCCGGCCGCCAACACCGCCCGGCAGCCCGCGGGCGGTCTGCCCGCCTCCGGCCCGGCAGGGTCCGCGGCCGACGGACACCAACACCCGGCGGGCACCGGACCGCACACGCACCGGGGCGACGGCGCAACGGGCGAGACGCTAGCCACCGGGACGACCGTCAGCGCCGGCGGGTACACGCTGCAACCGCTGGAGCGAACCCAACCCCCCGGGGTACGCGCCGACTACCGCTTCCGCATCGTCGGCACCGACCGGCAGCCGGCGACCCGCTTCGCGGTCGTCCACGACAAGCCGTTGCACATGATTGTCGTGGGCCGTGACCTGACCGGCTACCAGCACCTGCACCCGACGATGGCACCCGACGGCACCTGGAGCGTCCCCATGACGCTGGCCCGACCCGGCGGTTACCGCGTCTACGCCGATTTCTCCGTCACCGCTGCCAACGGCACGCCGCTGCCGCTCGTGCTGGGCGTCGACCACACAGTGCCCGGCGCGCACACCCCGACCGCGCTGCCGCCAGCGCAGGCGCAGGCGACGGCTGGTCCGTACACGGTGTCGATGACCGGCACCGCGACGGTGGGGGTGACGGCGCCGATCCACTTCCAGGTCGCCAGCGCCGACACGGCCACGCCCGCGCAGCTGGAGCGATACCTTGCCGCGTACGGGCACCTGGTGGTGGTTCGTGAGGGTGACCTCGGCTACGTGCACGTGCACCCCGAGCCGGAGCTGGTCGACGGGACTGTGAAGTTCTGGCTGACCGCGCCGAGTTCGGGCCGGTACCGGGCCTTCTTCGACTTCCAGGTCGCCGGCAAGGTGCACACCGGGGAGTTCACGATCAACGTTCCCTGAGTCCGGAACTTTCTCCCTGCTGCGGCCGACCAACCTCCCAGCAGCAACCATCGGAGGAAGAACACATGCGCGCCACCAGCCCGAACGTTTCACGCCGCCGCTCGGCCGCGATCCTCGCCGCCGCGATCCTGACGGTGGGCGCCGCCGGGTGTGGGTCGTCCGACTCCCCGTCGACCGCGCAGGCGGGCCCGTCCGCGTCGGCCCCGGCCAACCCGGACGCTGGTGTGCTCGGCATTCGTGACCCGTGGGTGAAGGCCGCCGACAAGGGCATGACGGCGGCCTTCGGGACCCTGGTCAACGACGGCGACAGCGATGTCACGGTGACGGGCGCCACGAACCCCCTGTCACCGATGGAGCTGCATGAGATGACCATGAAGGACGGCAAGATGGTCATGCAGGCCAAGCAGGGTGGCATCGTGATCAAGGCCAGGAGCACGCATGCGCTGGAGCCGGGCGGCGACCACCTCATGCTGATGAGCCTCACCAAGCCCGTTCAGGCCGGCGACGAGTTGACCTTCACGCTGACCTTCGCCGACGGCAGGACCCAGCAGTTCAGTGCCGTGGCCAAGCCGTTCACCGGCGCGCAGGAGAGCTACGCCCCCGGGCACGGTCAGCCCATGCCCGGCGTGAGCGCCACGCCGGAGATGAGCATGAGCCCCTCATCGTGACGCAGACACCACCCGTCCGGCCGCTGAGCAGGCGCGGCCTGCTCACCGGCGGTGCCCTGGCTGCCGGTGGGGCCCTGGCCGGCGGCGCCGCCATCGCCACGACCCGAACCGGCAGCGGGCAACCACCGGCCGCCGCCGACACCACGACGGTGGCGAGCGTCGGCGGCCTGGTCGAGCCGTTCCATGGCGCCCGGCAGGCGGGGGTGTCCACCGAACCACAGGCGCACGCGTCGTTCGTGGCGCTCACCCTGCGGGCCGGCACCGACCGGGCCGCGCTGGGCCGGATGTTGCGGTTGCTCACCGACGACGCTGCCCGGCTCACCCAGGGCCGACCCGCGTTGGCCGACACCGAGGCCGAACTCGGGCTGCTGCCTGCACGGTTGACAGTGACCTTCGGCTTCGGGCCGGGCCTCTACCGGGCAGCCGGCGTCGACGACCGCCGGCCGGCATCGGTCACCGAACTGCCGTCGTTCCGCATCGACCGACTCCAGCCGGCCTGGTCCGGCGGTGACCTGCTGCTGCAGATCTGCGCGGACGACGCGATCTCCGTCGCCCACGCCCAGCGGGTCCTGGTCAAGGACAGCCGCCCGTTCGCGACAGTGCGGTGGGTCCAGCAGGGCTTCCGACGCAGCCCCGGTGTCGAGCCGGGCGGCCACACCCAACGCAACCTGTTCGGTCAGCTCGACGGCACCGCCAACCCCAGGGCCGGCGCGCCCATGGACACCGCGCTCTGGGTCCCGGAGGGCCCGGCGTGGCTGCGCGACAGCACCACACTGGTGCTCCGCCGGATCAGCATGAACATGGAGACCTGGGACCTGCTCGGCCGGACCGACCGCGAACTCGCCGTCGGGCGGCGGCTCGACACCGGCGCCCCGCTCACCGGGACCGCCGAACACGACGAACCCGACTTCGCCGCCACCGACGCCGACGGCCTCACCGTCATCCCCGACTTCTCGCACATGACCCGCGCCCACGTCACCGACGACCGGTTGAAGATTCTGCGCCGGCCCTACAACTACGACGGGGTGCCGACGGCGGAGGGCCAGGCGGACAGCGGCTTGATCTTCGCCTCGTACCAGGCCGACATCGCACAGCAGTTCCTGCCCATCCAGCGCCGGCTGGCCGACCGGGACCTGCTCAACGAGTGGACCACGCCGATCGGCTCCGCTGTCTTCGCCATCCCGCCCGGATGTCGTCCCGGCGGTTGGATCGGCGAGCAGGTGCTCGCATGAGCGTGCCACCGTCCCGTCCCGCAGCCGTCCGACTCGGCGCGGCGGTGCTCGCCGTCCTCGTGGCGGTGCTCATCCCGGCCAGCCCGGCCTGGGCGCACAACTCGCTCCGAACGGCCACGCCCGCTCGGGACGCGACACTGCCGAGCGCACCGACCGAGGTCACGCTCGAATTCATGCAGCGGCTCGACCCCGCGTTCACCACGATCGTGCTCACCGACGCCGCCAAGCGGAAGCTTCCCACCGGCGAACCGGTGGTCACCGGTGCGAAGAGCACGATCCAGGTGACCGACACCCTGCCGAACGGGACATACACGGTCGCCTACCGGGTCGTCTCCGTCGACGGGCACCCGGTTCAGGGGTCGTACCCGTTTACGGTGGCCGATCCCTCGGCCAGCGCCGCGCCACCTGTCGCCGTCAGCGCGTCAGCGCCCGCCGCCGCGGCAGCGTCCGGCGGCGGTCCGAGTGCCGGTGTCCTCACCGCGGCTGCCGCGCTGGCCCTCCTCGTCCTGGTGGCGGCTGGGCTGCTGTGGCGACGGACGGCCCGACGCTGATCCGACCCGCCCCCGTGCGGCCCGGCCGGACCAGCCCTGACATCGAGACCTTCGGGAACCGCCGGCGTCTTCCCCCCGACTACCAGTCAGGGCCGATGCGACACCTCACCGGGCGACCAGACCAGTACGGGAAACACCTTCGTGCTTCCCGACTCTTCCGATCGGATCACCATGTCTCTGACTGAATTGTCCGGCACCCCGCAGCCGGAGCCCGCCACCACCGCCGAGAAACCGGCCCGAGCCGCCCGGCGCACGTCGCCGTTCGGCGCGCTGCTGCTGCGGCTGCACTTCTACGCCGGCATCCTCGTCGCCCCGTTCCTGGTGGTCGCCGCACTGACCGGCCTTGCCTACACCGTCACCCCGCAACTCGACACGATCCTCTACGGCGACCAGTTGAAAGTCGCCCAGGTGGGTGACCGGCAACTGCCGCTGGCCGAGCAGATCGGGGCCGCGCGCAACGCGCACCCGGACGGCAGCATCACCACATTGCAACCCGGCGCCGGCGACCAGACCACCACTGTGGTGTTCTCCCTGCCCGAGCTCGGCGAGAACCAGCACACCGTCTACATCAACCCGTACACCGGCGAGTCCCAGGGGCAGCTCACCACCTGGTTCGGGTCCACGCCGATCACCACCTGGCTGGACGACCTGCACCGCCACCTGCACCTGGGAACGGTGGGCGAGCACTACTCCGAGCTGGCCGCGAGTTGGCTGTGGGTGATGGCGCTCGGTGGGGTCGTCCTCTGGTGGCGGCGACGTGGCGCCGCCCGAGCCGCCGCCCGGCACCTGTTCGTGCCGGACCTGTCCACGGGTAAGGGTGTCCGCCGTACCCGAGGGTGGCACGCCACCACCGGCATCTGGCTCACCGTCGGTCTCCTCTTCCTCTCCGTCACCGGCCTGACCTGGTCCCGATACGCCGGCGCGAACTTCGCCGCCGGCCTCGACGCGCTCAGTGCCCGCACTCCGGAGATCTCCACCAGCCTCACCGCCGGCCCCACCGCCCCTGCCGAGACCGGCGGCAGTCACGAGCACGGTGCCGCCGGGGCGGGCGGGGTCGTCGAGTCGGCGGCCTTCGATCGGGTCCTGACCGTCGCTCGCGGCGCGGGCCTCTCCGGTCCGGTCGAGATCAGTCCCGCGCCGGAGCCGGGCTCCGCCTGGACCGTCACGCAGGTCGACAACACCTGGCCGGTCAAGAAGGACCGCATCGCCGTCGACCCGGCCTCCGACACGGTCACCGCCCGCAGCGACTTCGCCGACTGGCCCCTGCTGGCCAAACTGAGCAGCCTCGGCATCCAGGCCCACATGGGGATCCTCTTCGGCCTGGTCAACCAGATCCTGCTCGCCGCGCTCGCCCTCGGCCTGCTCTGCGTCATCTTCTGGGGCTACCGCATGTGGTGGCAACGCCGGCCCACCCGCGCCGACCGCCGTGCGATCGCCGGCACCCCGCCGGCGCGCGGCGGCGTACGCGGCCTGCCGCTCTGGGCGCTGCTGATCGGCGTACCGGTGACGGTGGCGATCGGCTGGACGCTGCCCCTGTTCGGGCTCACCCTGCTCGCCTTCCTCCTCGTCGACGTGGTGGTGGGTGCGGTGTCCCGACGCCGACGACCTGCCGCGGCTCCCACCTCCCCGGCACCCGCGGGGAGCTGATTCACCTGTGCGGCCGTCCGTCCTCGGACGGACGGCCGGACGGCCGGACGGTTCGCTCAGATCACTACCTGTTTGGTGTTCGGCAGGCTGTCCACTATCGACTTCTGCACGTTGATCGTGTCCGCGATGATCTCGTGGGGCGTGTTCGCCATCCACTGCATCACCGAGATGTCCTCGAATCGGGGGTGGCGGAACATCTCCAGGAACACCAGTGGCTCGTCACCGGTGTTCTCGATGTAGTGGCCGTACGCGAAGGGGACGTAACCCACGTCGCCGGCCTGGAAGTCGAACGTCCGGGCGGCGGCCTGCGAGGCGAAGACGCCCATCCGCCCGGTGCCGGAGATGTAGTACTGCCACTCGTCGGTGGTGGGATGCCAGTGCAACTCGCGCATCCCTCCCGGCTCAACCTCCACCAGGGCCGCGGCGGTGGTCACGGAGGCGGCGAAGTTCGTCGAGTCGGTGACCCGGACCGTACCCCCGCGGAACCGTTGCGGGGTCTGCGCGAGCATCCGGTGCTTGAAGCTCCGGGGGATGTCACCGGTCGGGCTGACCACCCGGTCCTGTTGCAGGGGCGGCGGGACATCACCTTGGAAGATGTACTTCTCCCGCTCGGGCAGGTTCTCCATCTGTTCCATCGTCCAGCCGAAGTTCTTGGCCAGGACGTGCCGAGGGGTGTGTGCGAAGAAGTCGCTGAGCAGGAACGTGTTGTTCTCCGAGAACATGCCGTCGTCGAAGACCAGCAGGAACTGGGCGCCGTCCTCCAGCGCCTGGATGTTGTGCGGCACGCCCTGCGGAAAGAACCACAGATCGCCGGCCTTCACGTCCTCGATGAAGTTGCGTCCCTCGTGGTCGACGGCGCTGATCCGGCAACTGCCGCTGAGCATGTACGCCCACTCGGACTGCTGGTGCCAGTGGATCTCCCGGTATCCGCCCGGCTCCAAGCCGAACTGGACACCAGCCAACTGTGTGGCGATCGGGAGGTCACGACTGGTGACCTCCCGGGTCCAGCCGCCCTTCTCCACCCGGGTGTGCGCCTGCGAGAAGGAGAACTTGAGGTTGGGCACCAACCGGCTGTCGGTCGTCGGCGGCACCACCAGATCAGGGTTCTGCCGCTCAAGCTCGACGTTACGGCCGGCAAGCGGCGCGGCACCCTGATCGCCGCGCCGCGGCTGGGGATCGCTGTTCGCCATGATCGCTGTCTCCTCAGTCAGGTTGGATCGGGTTGGGTGCGGGAACGGATCCGCCCCGCAGCCGTAGCCGGGACGAGGCCCCCAGCAGGGCACGAAGTCCGGGCCAGCCGTACTGGACCGTGATCGCGACCGGAATCGCCGCGGCGGTCGCCATCAGCACCAGACGGGTCCACGCCGGAGCGTGACCACCCGCACCGGTGCCGGCGTAGAGAACGAACATCAGCAGTACGACCCGGAGCCGATGCAGACCGGGAAGTTCGGTGAGCGGGGCCATGACTCGATGATTGGCGCCGAACACCGCCCGACGCATCACGTGATCGCGCCATTGCCGCCGGTCAGGTCCCGGACGGCGCAGGTCATTCCGCCCAATCGAGCCGGTTCGTCGATCTGGTCGCCCCTGCCTGACGCCGTCGATAGGCTCGGTCGCAGGACGGCCTTTCGACGCGCCTGGTAACAACCGGGGAGAATGCCATTGTCCGAATCACCCTTCAACGCCGGAACGCTTCCGGCCGACGACATCGCCACCGACGCCGCACAACGACGGCACCGGCTCTTCGCCACGGCGGACCAGCTCCGGCTGGCCGGGCGCGGGATGGAGGCGCTGCACGTCCTTGCGGCGGAGATTGCCACGAGTCGCAGCGGCGAGCGCCACCGCGCCCTCCTGCTCGGGCGCCTGGCGCAGATCGTGGCACTGGAGCAGCCGACCATCGCCCTCGCCGGGCTGCGGGAAGCGTTGCACCTCCGCCTGGATGACCGCAGCCGCAGCACGGTGCTCGCCCTGGTCGCCACGATCGCGGCCCGCACGGGACATCCGGACACCGATGCCCTGCTGCGCGACGCGGGTACCGCGCACGCCGCGTCGGGTGATCAGGCGTCCGCTCGCTATCTCGCCCTCGGCCGGGCCGCCCGATCACTCGCGCACGGCGATCTGCCGGGCGCCCAGGCCGTGCTGGCGGCCCTCGACCCGGACTCCTGGGCGGCACGCGCCGACGCCCCGTCCATCAGGGCGGAACGCATCCTCGTGCAGCTCGGTCTGGGCCGGCACCAGGACGCGCGAGCCGCGACCCACCAGCCGCCCGAGGCGACCGACGTATCACTCCCCGGGCTGGACTGCCTGCGCATGGTGGCCGTGGGAGAGCTACCCGAGGCGGCCGCGCTGGCCGTCACGACGCTCAGCTCCGGTTCGGCGAACCTCAGCAGGGAGGTGCATGCCCTGTTGGTCGCGGTGATCGGCGAGGTCCGCTACCGCCGCGGCGAACACGACGACGCCCGCGCCATCCTCCGCGCCTGCCTGGCCGAGGACCGATGGCCCGACCGTACGATGTGGACGTTCGCGTTCTGTGCGGCGGTGCGCGATGCCACCCTCAGCACTCCGGCGGGCCTGCTCACCAGGGTCGTCACCGACCTGCACCGATCGGTCCGGCCACTCCTGCCCGTGCCGCACTTCGGCCCCCGACTGGTACGCGCGGCGGTGGCAGTCTGCGACACCCAGGCCGCGGGTCGGGTCACCGAACTGGTGGAGCTGGTGTCCACCCGTACGCCGGTGCCGCTGTGGCGAGCGCTGGCCGACCAGAGCCGAGGGTTGCGTGACGGTGACGCTGGCGCGCTCCGGTCGGCGGTCGACCAACTGCGCACCACCGCCGCCCGGCCGGCGCTGGCCGACGCGTTGCTGGACCTCGCGAACTGCCCTCGGACGCGGTCCGGAGAAGCGCGCGATGCCGCGCACGAGGCGGCTGCCCTGTACGCCCGGATCGGTGCTCCTGGCGACCAGGCAATCGCGGACCAGCGCTGCGCCGACCTCGCCGCCACCCCGCGCCACCGACCCTCGATGGACGAGCTGCCGAGCCGGGGCATCGACGCGCTCACCCCCGCCGAGGAGCGGGTCGCCGAGATGCTCGCCACCGGTGCCACGAAGAAGGAGGCGGCCAGGATCCTCTTCGTCTCCTTCCACACCGTGGACACCCAACTCCGCTCCATTTACCACAAGCTGGGCATTCACAATCGGATGCAGTTGGCGCGGGCCTGGGAACGCGCCGGACGATAATCAGCCGATGACCGCGCCAGCCGACCTGACCCCGCTCGCCGAAGCCGTGGAGTGCGAATTCATGCACTCCTACGAGTCGCAGGCGCCCGGGCCCGCGTACACCGATCTCGGGATCGCGACCACCCGCATCGGCGGCGGTGTCGCCCTCGCCATGCGCAACGATCCCTCCGGCGGGTACTGGAACAAGGCCCTCGGCTTCGGCACCACCGAGCCGTTCACAGTGCAGACCCTGGACCGTGTCCTCGACTTCTACCGGGAGTGGGGCGTCGACCAGGCAGTCCTCCAGCTCGTTCCGTCGGTGCTGCCGGCGGGCTTCGACGAGGTCGCCGCGGCGCGCGGGCCCGAGCCGGGCAGCACCTGGGTGAAGCTCGCCGCCCGACCCGGCGACGTCGCCGCGGCGCAGACCCGTCTGCGCGTTGCCCCGGTGCCGGCCGCCGACGCACGGCGCTGGGCCGACGTGCTCCTCACCGGGTTCGGCATGCCGACCGGTGGGCTCACCGACATGCTGGCCGCGACGGTCGGCCAGCCAGCGTGGCGACCCTATGCGGCCTGGGACGACGGCGAACTGGTCGCGGGCGGCAACCTGTTCCTGCACGGCGAGGCCGCGTCGCTCAACGCCGCCGCGACGGCCTCCGGTCACCGCGGCCTCGGGGCGCAGTCGGCGCTGATCGCCGCCCGCGCCCGGGCCGCAGCCGAGGCGGGATGCCGGTGGCTGTTCGCCGAGACCGGCAAGCCCGCGCCCGGTCAGCAGAACCCCTCGCTGAACAACATGCGCCGGGCCGGGCTGGTGCCGCTCTACGAACGTCGCAACTGGGTCTGGCGAGCAGCCTCCTGAGCCCGCTCCCCCGCCGTCACTTCTCGCTGTCGAGCAGGCCCATCATGGCGGTCGCGTACCGCTGGCCGGAGGCTGCGCCGGCCGGGACCGCCCGCTCGATCTCGTCCACCGCGTCCTGGTCGAGCACCACGTCGACAGCGGCCAGCGACTCGGTCAGCCGGTCCCGCCGCCGCGCCCCGACCAGCGGCACGATGTCTTCGCCCTGTGCCGCGACCCAGGCGATCGCCACCTGACCGGTGGTCACTCCGAGCCGCTGTGCGACCCGGCCGAGCGCGTCCACCAGGCGGAGGTTGGCGGCCAGGTTCTCGCCCTGGAACCGTGGGCTGTTCGCCCGGAAGTCCGTGCCGGTCAGCTCACGCTCCGCCGACCAGTGGCCGCTGAGCAGACCTCGGGACAGCACCCCGTAGGCGGTCAACCCGATGCCCAGCTCGCGCAGCGCCGGCAGGATGGTGGCCTCCGGGCCTCGGGAGAGCAGCGAGTACTCGATCTGGACGTCGCTGATCGGTGCCACCGCCGCGGCCCGACGGATGCTGTCCGCACCCACCTCGGAGAGCCCGATGTGCCGGATGTAGCCGGCCTGCTGCATCTCCAACAGCGCGCCGACGGTCTCCTCGACCGGTACCTGCGGGTTCAGCCGCGACGGCCGGTAGATGTCGATGTGATCGGTGCCCAACCGTCGCAGCGAGTACGCCAGCCGGTCCTTCACCGCCGCCGCCGACACGTCGTACGGTGCCGCCTGGAAGCCGCCGTCGGGTGTCCGGCGTGCGCCGAACTTCACGCTGAGCAGTACCTCGTCCCGCCGACGCTCCCGCAGCACCCGGCCGATCAGCATCTCGTTGTGACCCGAACCGTAGAAGTCGGCGGTGTCGATCAGGTTCACGCCGGCATCGATCGCGGCGTGCAGCGTTGCGACGCTCTCCGCCTCGTCGGCCGGCCCGTACAGGTCGGACATGCCCATCGCGCCCAGCCCGATGATCGACACCTCCGGCCCGGAGGCACCCAACCGTCGCCGTCGTAGACCCGTCATGTCCCTCGTCTCCTTCGGTCGCCGTCGGTGCGTGGTGGCGTCCCAGGCACCGCTGTGTACGCTGTGTCCATATAACCAGCAAGTAGACAGCGTGTCCACATAACCGGGAGGACCAGTGGCCGAGCTCACGCCGGATGCCCAGCCGCCAGCACGTCGTGGTCGTGGCCGCCGGCCCACCGATCAGGTACGAGCGGAGATCCTCACGGCCGCCGGCGAACTCCTGCTCGCCGAGGGCATGGCCGGCTTCACCATCGAGAAGGTCGCCGCCCTCGCCGGGGCCAGCCGGATGACGATCTACAAGTGGTGGCCCTCCAAGGGCGCGCTCGCCCTGGACGGCTACTTCACGGTCGTCGCGCCCACGCTGGCGTTCCCGGACACCGGCGACATCGTGGCCGACCTGACCGACCAACTGGTCGCCTTCGTCCACCTGGTGCGGGACACCACCGCCGGACGGGTCATCAGCCAACTCATCGGGCAGGCGCAGACCGACCCGGAACTGGCCGCCGCCTACCGCGAGCGCTACTCCGCCCCCCGCCGGGCCCTCGCCGTCGAGACCCTCACCACGGCCATGACCCGTGGGCAGCTACGCGCCGACATCGACCCCGAATCGGTTGTCGACCAGCTCTGGGGGGCCTGCTACCACCGGCTTCTCATCGCGGACCTGCCGCTCACCGAGGACTTCGCCCGCACCCTGGTCGACAACCTCATCCGCGGACTGCGCTGACCGGCAACCGGTCAGGCCACATCGCCACGCCAGGGGTCGACCGGGCCCCGCGGGTGGTCGCCACGCAGGGTGATTCGGTGTACGACCCGCCGCGCGCCGCCGTAGTCCCGGTTGGCGTAGTGCGCGGTGCTGCGGTTGTCCCACATCGCCACGTCACCCGGCCGCCAGCGGTGCCGCACCAGGTGCTCCGGCTTGGTGAGGTGGGCGTAGAGCAGGTCCAGGATCGCCCGGCTCTCGGCCTCGGACACGCCCACGATGTGCGAGGTGAAGCCGGGGTTGACGAAGATGCCCCGACGGCCGGTCTCCGGGTGGACGCGTACGACGGGGTGCTCCACCGGGTCGAGCCGGGTGACCGTCTCCCCCTCCCACACACTGCCCCGGCCACCACGGCGCTGCGCCAGGTAGTAACCGAACTCCCGGTTGCCGTCGTGCACGGCGACCAGTTGGTCCACCAGCCGCCGCACCGGTTCGGCGAGGGAGTCGTACGCGAGTTGGCTGTCCGCCCAGGTCGTGTCACCGCCGCTGGGCGGTAGCGTCACCGCGCGCAGGATCGAACCGAGCGGCGGACGGGCCACGAAGGTCACGTCGGTGTGCCAGACGTCGGCGAAACCGTTGTCCGCACTGTCGAGGGCGTACACCTCGGGGTGTTTCTCGTCGACACCACCGACCACGGGATGCGAGGCGGTCAGCTCGCCGAGCCGGCGACCGAGGCGTACCTGGCCATCGTCGTCGAGGCGTTGGTCGGCGAAGAAGAGGACCTTGCGCTGCACCAGAGTTGCCCGTACCGCGGCAAGTTCGGCGTCCGTGGCGTCGTGCAGGTCCAGGTCCCGCACCTCGGCCCCGAAGTGCGGCCCGAGTGGCTCCAGCGCCAGTTTCACGAGAGTGTCGGTCATGACGGTGTCCTTTCGTTGTCAGGCGGCGGCGGCACGGACGGCGTGGCCGATGGTGGCGCGCAGGGCCGCGTACTCCGGTGAGCCACGCAACTCGTCCGGCTCGACGTCGGTGCGTGGAAGACCGACGTCGAGGTCAAGGGCCACCCGACCGGGCCGCCGGGTCAGGACGATCACCCGGCTGCCGAGGAACACGGCCTCGTCCACGCTGTGCGTGACGAACACACACGTCCGCCCGGATTCCGCGCTGACCTGGCGCAGGTCCTCCTGCAGTCGCTCCCGGGTCAACGCGTCGAGGGCCGCGAACGGCTCGTCGAGCAGCAGCAACGGGTTGTCCACGGCCAGTGCCCGCGCGATGGCCACCCGCTGCTGCTGGCCGCCGGAGAGCTGCCACGTGCGACGGTGCCCCACGTGCGGCAGGCCGACCCGGTCCAGCAGCGCGGACACCCGGCGGGACCGCTCCGGGCGGGGCACTCCGGCGTAGCGCAGCGCGAGCCCGACATTGCCGCCGACCGTCTTCCAGGGCAGCAGTCGGGGCTGCTGGAAGACCAGACCGGCGTTACGTCCCGGCACCGGTGGTCGGCCGGCCGCGGTCACCGTGCCGACCGTCGGCCGCTCGAAGCCGGCGATCAGCCGCAGCAGTGTCGTCTTGCCGCAGCCCGAGGCGCCCACGATCACCAGGAAGGCGCCCGGCGGTACGCGGAGGTCGACCGGGCCGAGGGCGGTGACGGCGGCCGAACCGCTCCCGTAGGTGTGGGTGACGTCGCGGACCTCGACCGCGGCGTCAGGGCTGGAGGACATTCGGCAGACCCTTGGTGTAGATCGCTGCCTCGAACACCGACCGGTCCGGGATCGCGTCGATCTTCTTCTGCCCCTTGAGGAAGACCGCCGCGTTGTAGAGGTTCTCGGCGAGCGCGCCGACCTTGTCAGGCGAGCCCAGCCACTCGGGGCTGGCCAGGTCGGCGGGCTTGAGGAACACGCCCTGACTCAACTGGTGCTGGGCTACGGCGGTGTCCAGGTTCAGCTCGCGACCCACGGCCGTCGCCGCGGCGGTCGGGTCGCTCGCGATGAGGTCGAGGGCCTTCGCCTCGGCCTTGCGCCACGCGTCGACAGCCTCCGGGTGCGCGTCGGCGAAGGCGGTGGAGACCACCCCGAGATCCAGTGTGGGCTTGCCGGCGGTGGCCAACTCGCGGCTGCTCACGAGCACCTTCCCGGTCTTCTTCAACTCGTCGAGGGACGGCAGCCAGGAGTACGCGGCGTCGAGGTCACCCCGGGTCCAGGCGGCGAGGATGTCCTGCGGCTCCAGGTCGACAAGCGTCACCTCGCTCTCCTTCACTCCGGCCCCTTCCAGGGCCGCGAGCAGACTGAAGTGCGCGGTCGACGCGAACGGGGTGCCGATCTTCTTGCCCCGCAGGTCGCTGACGCTGGCGACGCCGGTGCCGTTGCGTGCCACCAACGCCTCGTTGTCGCCGGCGACGTCGAGGACGAAGGCCACCTTGTAGGGCAGGTTCAGCGGCGCCGACAGGCCCCGCGCGACCGGGCTGGAGCCGATCGCGGCGATATCCACGCTGCCGGCCGCGAACGCGGTGTTGATGCTCGCGCCGGAGTCGAACTTGGTCCAGGTGATCTTGTAGTCGGGTAGCGCCCTCTCCAGCAGTTGCTGATTCTTCACGATCAGGTCGCCGCTCGGGAACGCCTGATAGGCGAGCCGGAGGCTCTTGCGCTCTGGATCGCCACCGCCGCTGGCGGCACCGTCGCCGCAGGCCGCGAGTGGCACGACGGCAGCGAGCAGAGCGGCCGCGATGAGGGTTGGGGTGATCGGTCTACGCACGGGACGCCCATTCTGAGAGGTTGTGGACAGCGCGGGTCAGCTTCGACCGCGCCAGGGAACGAGTCGGTCCTCCGCGGTACGCAGCAGTGCGTCGATGAGGAGGCCGGACAGGCCGATGGCGAACAGCCCGAGCACCACCACGTCGGTCTGCGAGTACCGTTGCGCGTCGCGGACCATGCCGCCGATGCCCGGTACGCCGTTGATGGTCTCGGCGGCGACCACCGACGAGTAGGCGATGCCCACAGCGAGACGGATGCCGGTGAAGATCTCCGGCAGCGCGTGCGGGAGCACCACGTCACGGGTGACCGCCCAACGGCCGCCGCCCAGCGCCCTGGCGGCTTCGACGAGGGTGGCGGGCGCGGCCTTGACGGCGGAGGCGGTGGCGACCGCGACCGGTGGCAGCGCGGCGATGGACAGCAGCCACAGCTTCGGCGTCTCGTCGATGCCGAACCAGATGATGAACAGGCTGAAGTACGCCAGCGGTGGCAGCGCGCGGACGAAGGTGACGACCGGCTCGGTCGCGACCCGCACCCAGGCGACGGTGCCCATCACCAGGCCGAGCACCAACCCGGCGGCCACGCCGACCACCGAGCCGATCAGGATGCGGCGCAGACTGACACCGAGGTGCTCGATGAGCAGGTGGCCGCTGTAGCCGCGAACGCCGTCGTGGGTGGTGGAGGTCTGCACCAGGCGGTCCCACACGGCAGCCGGTGACGGTATGAACGTGGGGTTGTCGGTCAGCACCGCGAGGATCTGCCAGAGGGCCAGCAGCGCCAGCAGGGAGACGACGCGGAGCGTGGTGCGTCGCCTCCAGCCGGCCCTCCGCTGCGCGCGCGGTGGGTGTGCCGGCGGTGCCGCGCCGCTGTCGGTGGGCGTGGTCTGTACTGCGGAAACAACTGTCACGGCTCCTCCCGATCACTATGACCTACTATTCCTACAGCTTTGGTGGGGTATCCACAAGGCTTCACCCACTGCATGGAATTCGGGGACTGGACGCCGCCACCCCACGCCTCCAGGAGGTGGGCCGGCCCGACCAAATATGAAGATCATGTTCAATCGGTGCTAACGTCATTGATCGATGCTCAAGCGATCGTCAGTCTCGCCCGGCCGACACCGCAAGCTGAGGTGAGGATGCCCCTCCACTTCGACCTGCTCGGGCCGCTGACAGTGTCGCGGGACGGCCGGCCGGTCCCCCTCGGGTCGACGAAACAGCAGCTGGTGCTGGCCGCTCTGCTGCTACGCCCGGGTGAGGCGATCTCCGCCACCGAGCTGATGACGATGGTGTGGGGCGACCAACCCCCCGCCTCGGCCGCCGCGAACCTGCGCACCTACCTGCGCGGGCTGCGCCAGGCACTCGACTGCGCCGCGGACGAGCGCCGCCGGATCCTCACCACACCGGGCGGCTACCTGCTTCGCGTCGAGCCGGACGAGCGGGACGTGGACCGGTTCGACGCGGCGGCGGCGCGCGGACGGGCAGCGCTGGCCGCCGGCGACCCGGCAGCCGCGCAGCCGGAACTGGCCCGCGCGCTGGGCATGTGGCGGGGGTCGACCTTCGCCGGTTTGCCGCTGCCCCGGCTACTCACCGGCCGGGTCGCGCGGATCACCGAGCGGCGTCTGCTAACCGAGGAAGACCACGCCGCAGCGCGGCTCGCGCTCGGCGAGGCCGCCCAGGTGATCCCCCGGTTGCGGGCACTGCTCGACCGTCACCCACTGCGGCAACGGGCCTGGTCCCAACTCATGACCGGCCTCTACCAGATCGGCGACATCGCCGGGGCGCTGGCAGCCTTCCAACAGGCCAGACGTGCGCTGGCCGAGGAGACCGGGATGGACCCCGGCCCCGAACTGACCCGGTTGCACGACGACATCCTGCACCACCGCCTCAGCCAGCAGGCCACGACGACGGGGCCGGTGGGCGACGCGTCAACCGGCGCGGCACCGGGCCGCCCTCGGCAACTGCCACTTGCCATGCCCGGCTTCGTCGGGCGCAGCGCCGAACTCGACCTTCTCGACGCGACCCTCGGCGCCCGATCCGCACAACAGACCACTGTGGACATCGTCACCATCAGCGGCATGGCCGGCGTGGGCAAGACGACGCTCGCGCTGCACTGGGCCCACCGGGCCGCCGACTGCTTTCCCGACGGCCAGTTGTACGTCAACCTCCGAGGCTACGACGACGCGGACGCGGTATCCCCCGCTGATGCCCTGGTCGACTTCCTCGAGGCGCTCGGCGTACCTGTCGGCCGTATCCCCAGCAGCGTCGACGCTCGGGCCGGGCTGTACCGCAGCCTGCTCGCCTCGCGTCGGATGCTCGTCGTCCTCGACAACTCGCGCGACGCCGACCAGGTGCGCCCGCTGCTGCCCGGCGTGGGTCGGTGTGCGGTCCTGGTGACCAGCCGCGACCAGCTGAGCAGCCTCGCGGTGGCCGAGGGCGCCCGACCGTTGACGCTGGAGGTGCTGACCGCCGCCGAGTCGACGAGGCTGCTCCGCAGCCGACTCGGTGACGCCCGGGTGGCGGCGGAACCGGCGGCGACCAGCGAGGTGATCGAGTCGACAGGACGCCTCCCGCTCGCCCTGTCCATCGTGGCGGCCCGGCTGACCGCCCGGTGCACCTTCCCGATCGACGCCGTCGCGGCCCAACTCCGCCAGTCCGAGTCCCGCCTCGAGCAGCTGGCCGACGGGGACGTCCGCCGGATCTTCTCCTGGTCGTACCGGGCGCTGAGCGCCGAGGCGGCCCGCCTGCTGCGCCTGCTGGGCCTGCACCCGGGCCCCGACCTGACCGGAGACGCCGCCGCCGCGCTGGTCGGCCGCCCCCGGGCGGCGGTCACCCCGTTGCTGAAGGAGCTGACCCGGCTGCACCTGCTGACCGAGCACATACCCGAGCGGTACGCCCTGCACGACCTGCTCCGGTCGTACGCCGCCGAACTGGCCCAGGCATCCGACCTGGCCGAGGAGCGACAGGTCGCCGCGCGCCGGATGCACGACCACTACCTGCACAGCGCGCACCCCGGCGCGGTGCTGCTCCAGCCGACCTGGACACCCATCGACCTGGAACCACCGATGCCGGCGAACGTGCACGTGCCGATGCCCGATCGGGTCGTCGCGGCGGCCTGGTTCCACGCCGAGCACCCCGTCCTGCTGCGGGTGCTGCGTCAGGCCGCGGAGACGGGCTTCGAGCGGTACGCCTGCCAGCTCGCCTGGGCTCTCGCCGCGTACCTCGCGCCCAGAGGCATGTTCCAGGAGCAGCTCGCGGCCCAGCAGGCGGCGCTCGCGGCGGCGCAGCGGATCGGCGACGTCCGGGCGCAGGCGCAGGCCAGCCGGATGCTCGCCCGCGCACTCATGCGGCTCGGCGACCAGCACGCGGCCGAGCACCACGTTCAGCGGGCGCTGGAACTGTACGAACAGCTTGGGGACCTGGACAGCCTGGCGCTGATCCTGCGCCAGTACACCGAGCACTGCACCCAGTACGGCCGGCTGGACGAGGCGCTCAAGCACAGCGCCGAGGCGCTGCGGGTCTCGCAGCTCATCGGCAACCGGTACGCGGAGGCACGCGCGCTGAACGTCAAGGGTTACCTGCACGCCCTGACCGGTGACTACCAGCAGGCCGTCGTCGACTGCGCCGAGGCGCTGGCCCAACAGGAGGCGATCGACGATCGCGTCGGGCAGGCCGCGACGTTGGACAGTCTGGGCTTCGCGTACCACCGGCTCGGCGACCCGGCCAGAGCTGCGGTCTGTTACGAGCAGTCCGTCCAACGCTTCCAGGAATCGGCCAACCGGTATCACGAGGGGCTGACCCTCGTCCGGCTCGGCGAGGCGCGCGAGGCGATGGCGGACCCTCCGGCCGCTGCCGAGGCATGGCAGCGGGCCATCCGGATCTACGACGACCTGGGCGACCCCGCCGCGGACGTGGTGCGGCAACTGCTGGTACGCGTCGCGCCCGGCCACTGCGGCCCGGTGACCCCGCCCGAGTGAGACGCCCGGCTACAGCGGCCGGGCCGTCTGGAGCTGGTCGCGGATCAGCGCCTCGTAGTGACGCCCGTGCGCGATCAGCTCGTCGTGCGTGCCCTGCTCCACCAGGGAGCCCTCCTCCATCACACCGATCAGGTCCGCGTTGAGCACCGTGCTCAACCGGTGCGCGATGACGATCCTGGTGCACGACAACGCCGAGAGAACCTCGTCCACCCGACGCTCGGTGACCACGTCCAGGTGGCTGGTCGCCTCGTCGAGCAGGAGCAGCGGCGGGTTGTGCACGAGGGCGCGGGCCAGGGCCAGCCGTTGCCGCTGGCCGCCGGAGAGCCCTCCACCGCCCTCGGTGAGTCGTGTCTCGTACGCCATCGGCATCGCCATGATCTCGTCGTGGATCTGCGCGCGCTCGGCGGCGAGGACGACCTCGTCGTAGGTCGCCGACGGGTGCCCGAGGGTGATGTTGTCGCGGACGGATCCGGCGAACAGGGCGGGCTCCTGGGTGACCATGCCACACCAGCGTCGCAGCTCGCGGAAGTCGAGGTCCTGCAGCAGGCGCCCGCCGAAGCGGACCTCGCCCTCGCTGGGCACGTACAGCCCGATGATCGTCTTGGCGAGCGTCGTCTTACCCGAACCGGTCCGTCCGACCAGCGCCACCTTCGCGCCGGCCGGAATGGAGAGGTCGACCCCGCGTACGGCCCAGGCGGCGTTGGCGCTGTAACGCATGCCGACTCCGCTCAGCGTCACCTGCCCGGAGATGCGGCCCGGTGGCTGGGACGTGGAACGGTCCTGCTCGACGGCCTCGTCCATCACGTCCCGGATCCGTTCGAGGTGGGTGCCGACCGTCTGTAGTTGACGGGCCGTGTTGACCAGGCCCATCAGCGGGGTGAGCACGGCCGCGGCGAGGGCGTTGAGCGCCAGCATGGTGCCCAGCGACATCGCCCCGGCGACGACCTGGTGCGCGCCGACCCACAGCAGGAGCAGCGGCGAGCCCATTCGGAACACCCCGAGCGTCGCCTCCAACCCGGTCTCCAGCTGACGGCGGTGCAGCGAGGCGAACTGCCGGGTCTGGAACAGCCCGGACCAGCGGCCGAGGACCTGCTGCTCGGCGCCCATCGCCTTCACCGATTCGGCGCCGGCCAGCACCTCGACCGCGTAGTTCTGCTCCTCGGCCTGCGCGGCGATGTCCCGGTGCGTGCGTTCCCGCATGGCCCGGTACGTCGCCACGATCGCACCGAGTTGCAGCAGACCCAGGCCCAGCACCAGCCAGGCGTAGAGCGGTGTGAACGCCAGCAGCATTCCGATGTAGACGACGACGAACAGTCCGTCGAGGACGAGCGACATCGTCTGGCTGGTGACCAGGTCCCGGATGACGGTGTTGCTGGACATCCGCATCAGCAGGTCGCCGCTGCTGCGGAGTTGGAAGTACGAGTACGGCAGGGCGAGCAGGTGGTCGAAGAAGCGCCGCATCATGGTGTCGTCCATGCGGGCGTGCAACACGTTGAGAGCGACACCTCGGGCGTAGGTGCCCACGCCCTGGGTGGCCAACAACAGGAGCATGCCGAGGCCGAGGACGGTCAGGGCTTCGACCTGCCCCTGCCCGATCACCGTGTCGACAGCGAACTTGGTGATCAGTGCCGGCAGCAGGACCGCCAGTTGGAGCAGCAGCGAGACGACCAGGACCAGGCCGAGCAGCGGACGGGAGAAGGTCAGCATGCTGCGGGCGAACCGCAACGAGGCCAGCCGTCCCGGGCTGGGGCGACGCTCGAACTCCTCACCGGGGGTGAGTTCGATGGCGATGCCGGTAAATCCCTCGCCGAACTCCTCGCGACTCATCCGCCGCCGGCCCATCCCC
Source organism: Micromonospora sp. NPDC050795 (assembly GCF_044456785.1). Taxonomy (NCBI): domain Bacteria; kingdom Bacillati; phylum Actinomycetota; class Actinomycetes; order Micromonosporales; family Micromonosporaceae; genus Micromonospora; species Micromonospora sp. NPDC050795. The sequence continues at coordinate 90,874 of NZ_JBITGE010000005.1, forward strand.
GGGTCGACGACGACGGCACCCCGTCGGTCCCACCGCTCCAGCACCAGATAGTGCCGGAAGTTCCAGTGCACTATCGCCGGCAACCGCAGCTGCGGCAGTCCGTCGAGATCGACGCTGACACCTCGGGCCTGCATGCCCGTGCGGCGGGCGAGTTGGGTCATCTGCAACGCCGTGGCACCGTCGCGGCCGATACCCAACTGCTCGCGGCACTCGGCGACCGAGGTCCACCGCCGGTAGGAACTGAAGACCATGGCCAGGCACGCGGCGCCACATTCGGTGGCGCTCATCTGAAGCATGATCGGCACTCGGCGGCGCGGTCGCAGCCAACTCGGCGTCATCGGAGCATCCTCTCGACGCCCGGCACCAACTCCAGCAGGGTGGGGTTGGCGACCACGAGACTGAGCCGGCCGAAGGTCTGCTTCGTCTCGCCGGAGAGCAGGACGACGGTGACCGGCTTGGCCACCTCCGCCGGGATGTTCCAGCGCCGAGCTGAGGCGTCGTCGACGACGACCTCGGCCCGCACGACCCGCAGCGTCGCCCGTCCGCCCTCCTGGACCAGTGTGACCTCCGTGCCCTGCGCCGGCTCGGGGTCGAGGCGTCCGGCGAACATGGAGACCAGATTCGAGCCGTCGGCACCGATCGCGGCGCCGTCGACAGTGCGCGGCACCCGCATCACCGCCGCGAAGCCCAGGCCGATCAACAGCAGTACGGCGAGCGCCACCAGCGGCCGCCCGGAGGACCGGATCGGGCTGCGTGCGGTGCCGTCGTGCACGCCACCGCGGTAGGTCGCCAACGCCTGCGGGCGGTACGGCCAGACCTGCTGCTCAGCCATGCGCGTCACCTCCCGCCGCCGAGATCGGAGGCTCGACCAGCAGGACCGACGGGACCCGCTCCGGCAAGGCCAGGCGCAGCAGGTTGTAGCCGATGCCGGCGATGCCGCTCATCAGGCCGGGAGTCTCCGCGCCGAGCGGAACCCCACACAGCCAACCGTCCCGGTCGATGTAGTCCAGGATGCTGGCGGCCACCAGCTCGGCCTGCCGGGCGGCGTCCTCGTCGCCGCGGACCCGGGCGGCGGCCAGCAGGGCCTCGACGTTACCGAGGTCGCCGTGGCAGATGCTGTGGTTACCGGTGCCGGTGATGACCTCGCCGGTCAGGCCGAACCGGAGCATGCCCGTGCTGGCGTCGGAGAGGTCGCGGTCGAGCAGCTCGTGGTCGTCGACGTAGCCGGCCAGGTCGGCGCGGGCGAGCGCGATGCCGGGCCCGCCGTGGCACCAGGCGACCATGGAGTACCGCTCCGGCGTGGTGTCGCGCAGGTCGAGCCAGCACATGTGCTCCGGGTCGAAGGCCGAACGTTCGTAGCGCATCGCCCCCTCGACCAGCGGCAGGTGATCGCGGTTGCCGAGGGCCCGGTCCAGCCGGGCCAGGGCGACCGCGATGCCGGAACCACCGTGGGAGAAACCCGCCAGCGGCCGACTCGGGTTCACCGCGCCCGCCCAGCCGACCCCGTCGCCGGCCGGCTCGGCCTTGTCCGCCAGGATCCGGGCGAACGTGCGGGCCGCGTCGAGGACCGGCTCCGACGGTCGCGCCGCGTGCAACGCCAGCAGCGCGAGGATCGCTCCGGCCGCGCCGCTGATCACGTCGTACGCCTCGTCCTGCGGCGCGAGGTGCAGCAGGACGGGCACGATGCGCCCGGCTGCGTCCAACAGGTCGTCGCGCTGCCACAGGGCGCCCAGGTGACTCAACGCGTACAGCGGCCCGCCCAGCTCATTGAAGGCGCCGACGGTGAAGTTCTCCAGGCTCTCCGTCGGCGTCTCGTCGAGCAGGTCGATCTGACGTACCAGCATGCCGGCGGCGACCTCGGCCGCGCCGCGGAAGCGCTGCTCGCCGCTGACCTCGCCGAGGTAACCGAGGAAGAGCGCGATTCCGGACAGCCCGCTGTAGAGGTCGATCCCGACCGGGCCGAGCTGCCAGATCTTGTCAGCCACCAGGGTGTGCCCGAGCCAGGCGATCGAGTCCTCGCCGGTGTCGGCCGACAGCAGCAGCCGGTCGCCGGCGGCGCACGCGGCGGCGATGAAGCGGTCCACGTCGGCGGGAACCGTGGCGGCGGTGACCTGGTACTCCGACCACTGCCCCTGACTCTCCACACCCATCGTCAGCGCCGCGAGCGAGCTGCGCAGGATCCAGGTCTGCTGGGCCAGGTGCGTTTCGGAGAGGGCGTGGAGGCGCTGCCGCGACCGCTCCAGACCGCTGGTGGGCAGCACCCCGGCGACGACAGTTCCGTCTCCGGCGACGAAGTCGTGCGAGGCGGGTGTCGTGCTGAAGAAGGGGATATCTCCGCGGCTCAGCTGCGCCTGCTCGGCGGTGGCGATCCGGGCCTCGGCCCCGGGCCACTCCTCCTGCAACCAGAGGAAGCTGAAGAACCGCTCCCGGTCCAGCGCGTTGCGCAGCAGGTCGGGGTGGCGGCTCTCCTGCAGCAGCTTGCCGTAGGTGCGGGTGGCGCGCAGGATCACGCGTACCTCGTCACCGGCGAACGCGGCCACCGGCCCGCCGGGTGCCAGCAGCTCGTCGCGGTGGCGGTGCAGCAGCCGGTAGGTCTGTTCGAACCCGGCCATGATGTCGGCGCTGAAGTCGAGGGTGTGATGTGCCGCGTCGCTCAGGCTGGGAAGGTTCTGCCCCCCGCCCATCTCGATCCGTTTGCGGACCAGGCGCATCTCGTCGGTGCCGGACTCCTCCCAGGTGGCGACCGGGGTGGGCGTGAGCTGCCCGGCGGTGCCGGCCAGGCCGCTGAAGTCGACACCGCCGACGCCGTCGTCGTCCTGGTAGATGATGGGCCGGGGCAGAAGCCCGACCTCCAGGACCGACTCCCGCATCGTGCGGAAAGACTCCGCCGAGACGCCGATCTGCTGGTCGGTCTGCTCACCCTGCGGGTGGAAGAGGGCTTCCAGGTCGACCAGCATCGGGTGCTCGCCGGCGGCGATGATGTTCTCCAGGTGGAAGTCGACTGCCGCGAGGCTGTGCAGCAACGCCAGGTAGCTGCCCTGTCGGGTGTAGAAGCGGCGCAACGCGTCGTGATCGGCGCAGGGCCCGGCGGTGACGAACTCCGACCAGCCGTAGTCACCGCGGTCGAGCACCCACATGGTGCGCAGCGACGGTTGCGCGCCGCGCGTGTTGAGCCAGTCCAGCAGTTGCTGGAAGTGCAGCTCGACCTGCAGTCCTCGGGGCTTGTAGACGGCGCGGGCGCCGTTGGCGAAGCGGACGAACCCGACCGAGCGGCCACCGCGATGGGAGTCACCGGCGCCGAACGACACCTCGGTCACGCTGCCCAGCTCCGCCGGGTCGCCCAGCCGGGCGGTCAGCTCCGCCGCGTCCGCGCTGAGACGCTGGGCGAACTCGACCCTGGCGTCCACCCAGTTGTCGATGAGGATGGTCGCGTCCCGGGCCAGCACCGGGTACTCCATCAGGACGTCGAGCGTGTACTTCGGGTCGCGCAGCCGCCGGGCGAAGTCCTGGAAGCGCTGCTGCGAGGTCTCCCCCTCCAACTGCCCCTGCAACCGCAGGACATTGAGTTCCAGCACGAGCACCCGGCCGACGAGCAGGTTGATCGCCCCGTAGGGCGGCTCGCAGAGTTGGTCGGCGAGCAGGTCGGCGTCGATGTGCGTGCCCGGCGAGCCCGCGCAGGCCGCGTGCACCGCCTCGCGTACCCGGCGGACGCCGTCGTCCACCAGCGGGCGCACCAGTTCGACGAACGCGGCGTGCGGGTGCGGCTCGTGGTGGTGGTCGTGGTCGTGGTCGTGGTCGTTGCCGTGGTCATGCCCGTGGTGGTCGGCGTCGGCGGTCTCGCCCGGTCGGTGGTCGCGCCAGGCGCGCGCGATGGTGCGCACGTAGTCCGGGATGTCGGCGAAGCGGCCGCGGACCGTCTCTGGCGTCTCGCCCAGCACCCTGGTCAGCGTCGGCTCGTCCAGGTCGAGCGCGTCGAGCCAGCTCTCGAACAGGTCCGTGTCACCGGCGAAGACCGGTTCGTTCTTCCACCGATCGAGCCGGAGCCGCCCCCGGTCCTCGTCCACCGAGCCGGCCGGCGCCGCCCCGCCGAGCCTCTCCGGCAGGGAGTACGCCAGGTACCAGCAGGGGTTCGAAACGTCCACCGGGTCGTGGCCGGGCAGGTGCGACTGCGTCATCGGGGGTGCTCTCTCTCGCGCAGCGGTCGGGTCTCGCGGGGGACGGTGCCCGGACACTCACGTGTCCGGGCACCGCCGGTTCAACGCGTGGATCAGGCGGTGCACAGACCGCAGGTCGACTGCGTCTGGCACGTGCCACAGGTGGTCCCGCCGCACGTCGCGCCACAGGAACCGCACGGGGTCTCCCGGGCGGTGAAGCCACCGCAGCAACCGAGGGTCCAGAGGCCCTCGGTGCGTGCGCCCGCGATGTGTGCGAGGACGTCGTCGCCGAGCTCGACCACGCCGCAGGGGTGCTCCGGCAGCGCGGCCAACTGCTCGGCGGAGAGGCTCGCCCGGTACTCGGGGTCCTTCCAGGCTTGCACGATGTTCATGAAGGGCTCTCCTCAGGTGATTCGGTATGTGCTGGCGGGAGAACGCAGCTGTACGGACCGTCCGCGCTCACCGCCGAGGTGGATCGATCAGCCGCAGCAGCCGACGGTGAACGCCGCGCAGGTGCCGTTGCAGAAGGTGCCGTTGAAGCTGAAGCAGCCCGCCGCCCCGGTCACCATCGTGATCGTGGGGGTCGGGGTGAGCGTGCCGCCGTCGGCGCCGTCGAGCTCCTGGTCGTTCAGCTCGACGAAGCCGGCCGGGTTGGCCGGCAGGGTGGCCCGCTCCTCGGCGCTGAGGGACGCCCGGTAGACCGGGTCCTTCCACGCCCTGATGTAGTCCATGTGCAACTCCGATCTTTAGGTGGTGTGGAGCCATACGTGGATCGGATCCACGGGCGGAAACGTAGGACCGCGCTATGGCAGATCGATGGCACCGCGATGGTCGGCAGGTGGCTCCAGCAGCAGCACCGACGGCACACCCACCGGATCGGCCCAGCGCAGGAGCGCGTACCCGATACCGGCCAGGCCGCTCATCAGCCCGGGAGTCTCCACGCCCCTGGGCACGCCGCACCGCCACTCACGGTTCTCGATGTCCGTGACGGCTGCCGCCGCGGTCGCGGCGGCACGCTGGGCCGCCCCGTCGTCACCGAGGGCTCGCGCGGCGGCGAGCGCCGCCTCGGCGTTACCGAGGTCCCCATGGCAGATCGAGTGGTTGTGCAGCAGTGCGCCCGGGTCGAGCGTCGTCGTCAGCGCACGCCGCAGGTCGTCGCGCAGCAACCTGTCGTCGGTGGCGTAGCCCAGAAGCTCGGCGCGGGCCATCGCGACGCCGGCCGCGCCGTGGCACCAGGCGACCATGGAGTCGCCCTCTGGCGTGTCCGGTCGTAGGTCGCGCCAGTTGCGGATTCTTTCGTCGTACAGGGTGCGCTCGTAGCGCAGCGCCGCGTCCACAGTGTCGCGATGCTCGCGCGTCCCGGCGTACCGGTCCCATCGGGCCAGTGCGGCAGCGATACCGGACGCGCCGTGGGAGAACCCCGCCAGGGGCGCATCGGCGTAGAGGGCGCCGGACCAGCCGACCCCGTCGCCGACCGGCCGCGCGCCGTCGCGCACGTGTCGGGCCAGCGTTCGGGCACCGTCGAGCAGGCCGGCGTCACCGGTGACCCGGTGCAGCGACAGCAGGGCCAGCAGCCCACCGGCGCTGCCGTTGATGATGTCGTACTCGCGGCCCTCGGTGGCGTGCGTGACCATCGACGCGGCGAGGCTCACGGCGGTGTCGACCAGGTCTTCGCGGTTCAGGACGGCGGTGAGGTGGCTCAGGGCGTACACCGAGCCGCCCAGGTGGTCGAAGCCGCCGACGCCGGCGGTTCCGGCCGGGTCGGCGAGCCAGCTCTGCGCCTCGCGGAGCATCATCGTGGCGGCCCGGTCGGCGGCCTGCCGGTAGGCCGCGTCACCGGTGACGTCAGCCAGCCGGGCGAGGAACAGCGCTATGCCGCTGATCCCGTTGTAGAGGTCCATGGCGCTCGGGCCGAGCATCCAGACCTTGTCGGCGATCAGGCTCAGGCCCAGCCAGCAGATCCTGTCGTCCTCGGTCAGCGCTGTCGCCAGCAGGCGGTCCCCGATGACGCGTGCCGCGTCGACGAACCGCTCAGGTGCGACCGACGCGGGCACAACAGTCGACGGCACGGCCTTCCCGGGTACGACCGGCAGCGGCCGCACCGCCTCCGTCCGGCTCGGTGGACGCCACCGCGACGGGTCCCCCATGATCAGCGCGGTGAGCGAGGCTTCGATGATCCAGCCCTGCTGGGCCAGGTGCTCCTCGGACATGCCCACCAGTCGGTCGTGGACCGCGTCCAGGCCGGTACGGCGTAGTACCCCCGCCACCACTGTGCCGTCTCCACCGGTGAGGTCCGTCGACGAGGGTGTGGTCACGAAGATCGGCACATCGCCGGCGTACATCTGGGCCAGCTCCGCGGCGATGAGCGCGTCGCGGTGCTCGCGGTGCTCGTGCCCCGCCCACAGGTTCTCGAGGTACCGGTCGCGGTCCAAGGCGTCCCGCAGCAGGTCCGGGTGCTGGGTCTCGGCGAGCAACCGCACGTACGACTCGGTGGCGCGCAGGACCACCCGCACCTCGTCGTGCGCGAACGCGGCCAACGGGCCGGACGGGCCCAGCAGCTCGTCGCGGTGTCGGAGCAGGATCCGGTAGAGCGTGCGGTATCCGTCGCCGATCTCGGGCGCGAACTCCGTCACGTCCGGGCGCTGCTCGCCCAGGGCGGGCAGGTTCCCCGAGCCGGGCAGCAGCACCCGCCGCCGGTCCAGGCGCATCTCGTCGGTGCCGAACCCGTCCCAGACCGTGACGGGTCGGGCGGTCAACTGCCCGCCGGCCCCGGACATCCCGCTCATGTCGAACTGGTTGACCTGGTTGCCCTCGGTCCAGACCACCGGTGCCGGCAGCAGCCCCACCGTGACGACGGACCTGCTCATCAACTCGACCCCGACGCTCTGCAGGTAGCCCGCCTGGTCGCCGACCGGTCGTTCCCACTGCCAGTTGTGCAGCATCGCTTCCAGGTCGATGAGCATCGGGTGCTCACCGGAGGCGATCACGTTCTCCAGATGGAAATCCGTCGCGCCGAGGGTCTGCAACAGGGCGAGCAGGGCGCCCTGCCGCCGATAGAACCGGCCGAGTGCGTCGCGGTCGGCGCAGGGTCCACTCTCGACGAACTCGGTCCACCCGTACACCTCACGGTCGATGACCCAGAACGTGCGCAGCACGGGGTCCGCGCCACGCTCGTTCAGCCAGGCCAGGAGGTGTTGGAAGTGGCCGTCGACCTGCAGGCGGCGGGGCTTGTACATCACCCGCGCACCGGTCGCGAAGCGGACGGCCGCCACCGAGCGACCGCCCCGATGGTTGTCCCCCGCCCCGAAGCTCACCTCGGCCAGGTCGCCGAGCGAGTCCGGCCCCCCGCACCGGTCGGACAGCTCCGCGTGGTCGGCGACGACGCGCTCGGCGAACTCCAGCCGGCTGGCCTGCCAGTTGTCGACGACCCGCACGAGATCCCGGGCCAGCACCGGGTATTCACGAAGCAGGCGCAGCGCGCGCTGCGGCTGCTCCAGCCGGTGGAGGAAGTCGTGGAAGCGCTCGTGCGGGCTGCTCCCGGACAGCTCGCCCCGGAGCCGCAGCACGTTGAGTTCCAGCGCCATCGTCCGGGCCACCAGCATGTTGACGGTGTCGACCGGCCCCGGGCCCAGGCGCGTGGTCATCGCCTCGGCCGACAGATGCGGGTGGCCGTGGACCAACGCCGCCACCCGCGCGCCCAACCGTTCGAGTGCGGCGGCGATCAGTGGCGCGACGAGCACCGCGAATCCCGCGTTGTCGTCGTGTCCGGCCGCGCCGTGCCCGGGCGCCACCGCGGCGGCCGGATGTCGCCGAGCGGCCTCGACCAGCCGACGGGCGTAGTCCGGCGCCTCGGCGAACCGGGCCCGAACGGTCTCGGGCTGCTCGCCCAGGACCCGGACCAGAGCATCCTCGTCGAGCTCGTGCTGGGCCAGCCGCTGCGCGACCAGGTCGGGCCGCCGCACGTGAACCGGTTCGTCCAGCCACATCTTCAGCCGGGTCCGGCCGAGATCCTCGTCGACGGGGCCGGTCGGCGCCGCGCCGCTCAGCCGCTCCCGCAGGGAATGACCGAGAAACCATCTGGCGTCCCCCGGCTGCACCGGGGCAAGGCCGTCGTCCATCTGCTCCGCCTCACCGCGCGGCTTCGCCGCGCATCACGTGGTGGTCGCCGCCCATGCCCGGGCGGGTCCTTCGGGAAAACGGCCCGGCACCGACGGCGGGCCCAGGTCACCCCGCAACATCGAGGTGTACGCGGCGAACAAGGCCGGGGTCGGCTCGACGCCCAACTCGGCCGCCAGGCGGGTACGGAAGGCCCCGAACAGGTCCATCGCCTCGCCCTGCCTGCCGGTCTGGTACAGGGCGGTCATCAGCATGATCGCGAGCCGTTCCCGCAGCGGATACTCCGTCTGCAACGCGGTGAGCGCGGGGATCGCCCGGCGGCAGTCGCCCAGCCGCAGGTGCAGTTCCAGCCGGTGTTCCAGGCAGACGATGCGGCGTTCGAGCAGGTGCTGTCGACGGCTCTCCACGTACGGGCCGGTCAGGCCCGCCAATGGTTCGCCCGCCCAGCTCTGTTCGGCCTCGGCCAGTAGCGCCGCCGCCCCGGCGAGGTCGCCAGCCGCCTCGGCCACGGCGGCCCGCTCCACCGCCTCGTCGAAGTCCGCGACGTCGGTGCGGGCCGAACCGAGACGCAGCCGGTAGCCGATCCGGGAACTGTCGATCGTGGGGCCGTCGGGGCCTTCGCACGCCGCCTGAAGCGTGCGTCGCAGGCGATAGATGTACGGCGGGATCAGCTTGGCGCCGGTCGCCGGGGTCTGGCCGCCCCAGACGCCCTGCAGGATCGACGCCGGTGTGACCACGCGGTCCGCGTTGAACAGCAGGATCGCGAAGACCGCCTGTTGCCGGACGGGCCCGAGGTCGAGCCACTCACTGCCGACCTCGGCGTGAAGCGGGCCGAGGGCGAGAAACCGTACCCGCGTCACGGCATCGCACCGCCCGCACCAGGACTCGTCATCGAGGTCTCCTCCCTACCGGCGGCCGGGGAACCGCGCACAGGCGACGAGGTACGGCACGCCCGAGTCAGCCTTGAATCCGGCGCTGCCGCTTGGATCGAAGATCATCGCGTCCGGGGGATGGTAGGGCGCTCGGCGTACAACCCGCGTACATCGCTTGTACGACCAGCGCGCAGCGGGTGGCGGCGCGCACTCCGAAAGCGGAGACGGCGCTGCCGGTGAGTCATCAGGTGACTCACCGGCAGTACGTCGATCAGCAGGTCCTACGCGGGGGCGTAGCTCACTCGGGCGGCTTCGCCCCCGACTGCTCGCTGACCATGTACGCCGCGTACCAGTCGGGCCAGTTGTCGTCATGCTCGCCCGTACGTTCCTCGTGTTCACCGTGCGCGGCGGCCGCGCGCCGAAGCGCGCTCGCCAGGTCGCTCGTGGAGCCGAACGACGTGAGGCCGCCCTCGACGCGCCCGGGAAGCCTGGTCGTGATCTCCTGCATCAGCCAGGTGTTCCCGTCCGGGTCGCGCAGCGTGGCACGCGAGAAGTAGCTGCGCCGCTGCGGGTCCGGCCCGTCGACCGGGCCGTCCGGGCTGACGTGGAAGACGTCACCGACCTCGACACCGGCGGCGACGAGGGTGTCGTGGGCCGCCTCGATGTCGGACACGATCAGGTACGCCACGGCCGAGCCGGGTGCCGCCGGAGTGAGCCCGGGGCCGAACTGCACGGAGCACGCGGAGCCGTGCGGAGTCAGCTGGACGATGCCGGGCGGCGTCTGGTCGAGTCGCCATCCGAGCCGTTCGTAGAACGCCTTCGCCCGGTCGACATCCGACACCGGAATGACGATCACCTCGAGCTTGACGTCGAGGCTCTCGATGCGCGATGTCGCGCCCGCGTCTCCCTGGTCAACCTTCGGGCTCATCCCCCGCTCCCTTCCTGATCATCACGCTGCTGTCTGCGTTACCGCTCGACCCCGGCTCTCCGGCATCAGCCCGGCGTCGTCCTGGTGGCCCTGCGCACCCCCAACAGGGCGACCACGGCGAGAAGGATGACGGCGACCGAGTACTCGTCGGCGGTCCTCGGCAGGCCGCCGGCGTAGACCACGAGGAAGCCGGCGATCACCGTGGGGAGACCGAAGCCGACGTAGCAGACGACGTAGAGCACCGACAGCACGCTGGCGCGTTGGTGAGCCTCGACCAGCGGCATGACCGTCTTGAGACTGCCCTGGAAGCCGCTGCCGAAGCCGACGCCCCCGAGCGCGAGGCCGACGAAGAAGCCCGGGACGGACTTCGCCATGACCGACACCAACGTGACGACCATGCCCAGGATGAGCGCGGTGATCCCGGTCAGGATCACGGTCCGCGCGGCGGTGTTGCGCTGTATCAGAACGGCTGCCGACCCGAAGACGGCGAAGACGAAGAGGACGAGGCCACCGATCACGATGGACGTGCTCATGAGACTGCGGACGAGCGCTGGGCCGAGCGCGCCGAAGAACCCGGCCAAGGCCCAGACCGCGAAGAGCACCGGCACCACGACCAGGACCGGCCTGCGCACCGGACGGGGCAGAGCGATGTCCGGCCGGAGGCTGCGGCGGGCCCCGCCCATCGGGCTCACCGTCTCCGGCATCAGCGCGACTCCGACGGCCTGGATCAGCAGGACGACGAGCAGCACGACGTACACCAGTCGCGTCGGCGCGGGCAGGAACTGGATGAGCAACGCCGAGAGCAGGGCGCCGCTTCCGGTTCCGATACCGGGGGCGAGAGAGTTCGCCAGCGTGCCACGTCCACGGTCGATGTCGAGCATGGCGGCGCCCACGGCACCGGTGGCGGCCCCGGCCGCCAGCCCCTGCACGAGGCGGGCGACCAGCAGGGACGCAACGCCGTTGGCGAAGATGAAGACGACAAGCGCGAGCATCTGCACCGCGATCGCGACGCCCAGCACCGGCCGCCGACCGACGTGGTCGGACAACTTGCCGAAGGTGAGCAGCGACGCGAGCACCGCGAGGGCGTAGACGGCAAACACAATCGTGGTGGTGACAGGCGAGAAGTGCCAGCGTTCCTGGTACGTACCGTAGAGCGGGGTCGGAGCCGCCGACGCGGCCAGGAACGACACGAGGATGGACGCCAGCAGCACCAGGGAGACCGTCGGCGTGAGTCGGGCCCGCCCCGCGATTGGCATGTCGGTGCTCCTCGGCTGCGTGGAGAGCGGTCAGCCTGGGCGTTCCGCCGGCCCCCGGGGCCACGTCGGCGTACCCGTTGCGCGCCGACACATGCCCACGGCTCAGCCCTCGGTGTCCTGGCCGACCCCGGGAAGGCTGGCCACGCCACGCGCCAGCGCGTCCCTGAAGTCGCGGTACCGGTCGGGGCCGAGCGTGTCGGCGAGGTTCTGCTCGATCTGGTGCACGAAGCCGTCGGACGCCGCCATCAAGCTGAGGCCCCGATCCGTCGGCACTATCAACTTCGCCCGTCGGTCGGCCGGGTCGGGCGTACGCCGCACGTAACCCAACCGTTCCAACTCGTCGAGGATCGCGCCCATCGTCTGCTTGTTGCGGCCGGCCAGCCGGGCCAGCTCACCGGGGCGGGTGCCCTCGGCGTCCAGGTACGCGAGGACCGCGCCGTGGCGGGGCCGCACATCGTCGAATCCCTGCTCCGCCGAGCGGCGGAAGATCTCCCGCTGAACGCGCGCGGAGAGCTGCACGACAAGGATCCCGAGGTCGGGGTCCTGCTCTTTCAGTGTGCTGCGCTTCATAATTTGGTCCAATCATTGGACGGTACAACTTATGGACTATATCGTCGCTGGCGGCGACCGGCGGTCCGACCTCGGTCCGCCTGACCGAGAGGATGACCATGACCATTCTGATAACCGGGGCAAATGGCACCGTGTCGCGGGAGGTGCTGCGAGAGCTGGCCGGCAAGCAGCCGGTTCGCGCCCTCGTCCGGGACGCGTCGCGTACGCCAGGGCTCGACGGGGTCGAGTACGTCGTCGGCGACCTGGACAGCCCCACCACACTGGCCCCGGCGTTCGAGGGTGTGACGACGCTCTGGCTGCTGATGCCGATGGGCCCGCTGGCACCGAGCCAGAGCATGAACGCCGTCTGGGCGGCCCGACAGGCCGGCGTGCGGCACATCGTCCGGCTCTCCGCGATCGGCGCCGCGCACGACGCGCCAACCCGCAACGGCCGCCTGCACGCGCTCTCCGACGCGGAGCTCCAGGAGTCGGGCATTGCCTGGACCATCCTGCGACCGAGTCACTTCATGCAGAACCTGCTCGCGGCCAAGGCCGGTGACCACCTCTACGGCCTCTTCGGTGACGCGCGGGTCGGCCTGATCGACGCACGGGACATCGCCGCCGCCGGGGCGGCGATCCTCGCCGCGCCACAGCAGCACGAGAGCAGGATCTACACGCCCACCGGCCCGGAGAGCATCACGCTCGGCCAAGCGGCCGACGAGATCACCCGCACCCTCGGCCAGCCGGTGCGCTACGTGCCGCAGAGCCCGCAGCAGGCACGCGACGGCCTGCTCCAGGCCGGCCTCGACCAATGGTCGGCCGAGGTCCTCGCCGAGTACCGGGTCGCCTACGGCTCCGGGTGGGGCGACTTCACCAACGACCATGTCGAGCGGATCGTCGGCCGGCAGCCGCGGACCTTCGCCGAGTTCGCCAGCGATCACCGCGAGCACTTCGCCAGCGTCTGACCCGTCGACAGCTCGACGCGGTGCCCTCCGGCGCGATCGGCCGGAGGGCACCGCCGTACGTGCCCGACCGGCGCCCCTACAGCTCGGGGTGACCGAAAAGCCCCGGCAGCCCGCCGCTGTGCAGGAAGACGACCCGGTCGCCGCGCGGGAAGCTGCCGGCCAGCAGCGCCGCCATCGCCCTACCGGTGTATGTCGGGTCCAGGAAGACCCCCTCCGTACGCGCGGTCACCTCCAGCGCGTCGCGAACGGCGTCGGTCAGCGTGCGGTAACCCGCACCCACCTGGGTGCCGTCGATCCGCAGCTCCCCGGGCTCGATCTCGCCGGCGAGCAGCCCGGCGACCGTCGCCCGTGGGTCCGGCACGGCGCCGACGTCCACGCCGACCACCCGCCGCGCGCCCAACTCCCGCACCAGGCCGGCCATCGTCCCGCCGGACCCGAGCGCCGTCACGACCTCGACGCCGTCGGCGTCCGGCAACTGGGCCCGCAGCTCCCGACCACAGTCCACGTAACCCTGTACCGACGCGGGTGAGGTGCCGCCGAACGGGATGACGTACGCCGATCGTCGCTCTCCCTCGGCCGCCGCCACCTCGGCGGGCGGACGGTCTCGGCTCCAGACGATCTCCGCGCCCGCGAACTCGTCGAGCAGCAGGTTTCCCCGCCTGGTCTCCGAAGGCGGGCCGGCGAGCACCAGCACGCAGGAGAGGCCGAGCCGCGCGGCGGCGGCCGCGGTGAGCCGGGCGTGGTTGCTCTGCGGCGCCCCTGAGGTGATGACAGTGGAGGCGCCGACGGCCATCGCCTGCGCGCAGGTGTACCGGAGTTTACGGATCTTGTTGCCACCCCCACCGAGGCCGCTGAGATCGTCACGCTTGAACCAGAGCTCGGCCAGCCCCAGCCGGGCGGCGAGCCGGGGGGCGGCCTCCAGCGGCGTCGGCCAGGTACCGAGGGGAACGGGTGTGATCATCCGTTCAGCTAAGCACCCCGCGCCCAGGCAGCCCGGGGCAGCGGTCCGACGTCCGAGTGACGACCGGGACGCAGCGCCGCGTGCCGCTGCCCGGGACCCGCCCCGTCGCGGGCGGCGAGCGCGTCGGCCACCGCTCCGGTGGCGAACGCGTAGATGGACTTGTGCAACACGTCGATGGCGAGCTCGGAGCGGGGCCAGGTGAACGGCGGCGCCCCCACACCGGTGGCGTTCTCCAGGATCTGATCGTTGCTCAGGCGCAGCGCGGTGAACATCGTCGACGCCCAGACGCCCCGCAACCCGGCCTGCGCCATGACGCTGCGCAGCACACCGACCAGCACGCCCTGGCCGTAGTGCATTGCCAGGTTCTGCCAACGGGACGGCTGCCCCGAGGATTCCGGCAGGCCGGTCAGCCGTGCCAGAACCCGGGCCGGAACGTAGGAGTCGGGTCGACCGGTCACCCGCTGTTCGATCTTCTCCGCCGCCGTCATCACCGCCGCCCCGGCCAGGCCCGCCACCAGCCCCTGCCACACCGCTCGCTTCAGCATGGTCCAGCCCTACCCACCGCCCAGGCACCCACACCCGCGCTGACCTCGAGAAGCCAGGACGAGGTCGGTCGGTGGCCCCGTCACACCGAGCCGGTGAACTGGCTGACGTGGTAGGCGGTGCTGCGGCCGTCCGGGGTGCGGGTCCACTTCGAGACCATCAGGTGCAGGTCGTCGGCGTTCCGGCTGGACCAGGGATGGATGAACCCGCCGTAGAGCGCGGGCTCCTGCCAACTGGTCACCTGCACCTTCTCCGCCGTCCAGGCCCGATCGGGTCCGGATGCGGTCCGGGTGACCAGGCACCCGTTCTGGCAGTTCAGGTAGGACATCACCCAGGTCCCGTCGGCCAGCCGGCGCACCGATGGTTCACCGAAGCGACCGGTGAGGATGGGTGTGCAGGGCCTCCCCCAACCCCAGTTGGCGCCGTTCCAGCCCCAGCCCTCGTACGACTCGGGGTAGAACAGCCGATCCCACCGGACGCGTCGCAGCATCATCGGACCGTCCTGCCGCCCCGACCGGACGGAGAAGACGTAGACGTACTCGCCGTCGCGTTGCATGGTCCACATCTGGAACGGGTCCTTGTTGTCCGGGCTGTTCCACCACTTCAACGGCGTACGGATGAAGTCGTTGCCGTTGTCGGAGAAGGCCAGCCCCGCGTAGCGGGACTTCCACTGCGGCCCGGCGGGGCCTGCGGAGTTCCAGTTCTCGATGCTCATGTAGGAGATGAGCTGCCGGCCGGTCTCCGGAAAGCTGACGCCGTCGTTGGGGATGACTGTCACCTCGGGAAGACCGTCGATGCCGATGCCGTGGTGGCCGTTGTGCATCAGCTCCGGGGCCCGTCCGTTGCCGGCGACGCGTGCGGCGCTGTCGAAGACGATTCCGCCCGGCGCGCCGGGGTGGACGGCGGAGCGCAACATGACCGGCGACCGCCAGTCGTTCGGCACTGGCGGGCCCTCGGGCCACGGCGTGTCGAAGGTGTCGCCGAAGAGGTAGCCGATGGATCCGTTCTCCAGCACGTAGGGGATGCCCAGATCGGTGCCGGCCACCCGCCATCGGCTGCTGGTGTCCAGGTCCGCGCCCGTCAACCGTTTCTTCCAGACCGCCGCCTGGGCCGGGGCGGCAGTTGCCAGGACCGTGCCGGCGGCACCGACCACGCCAGCCACGCCCAGTGCTGCGGCGTGACCGAGAAACGAGCGACGACGCATAGCCATGACAGTCCTTCTTCGTCGCATCCATCCAGGCCGCGAAGGCGGTTGGACAGCGGTCGTGGGCGAGTAAACCCGGGACGTGCACCGCTGTCAATGCCTGCCCGCCCGGACCGTCGCATTGAAGGAAATCTTCACAGAACATTGACAGCCATCACCGCTCTGAACAAACTTCCCAGAACCGGCTTGCGGTCCGAGACAGCCGTGCGACGCAACGGCTGACCACCCGACCTCGCGAGGAGCATCGTGCGACGTACCCTCCTGGCACTGCTGGTCGCGCTCGGTACCGCCACCGCGGCGGGCGCGGCGGCGCCAGCACACGCCGACCCGGTCGGCACCCTGGCCTGCCCCTCCATCCCCGCCAACCGCGACCCGGCCGTGACGCTGGTCGTCTACCGGGTCGCCCGGGCCCACAACGCCACCGACAAGGTGATGCTGTCCGCCTTCGAGGCGGGCTGGGTCGAGTCACACATGAACAACCTCCCGTGTGGCGACAAGTCGTCACTCGGGGTGTTCCAACAGCGCTGGGACTACGGGTGGGGCACTCCGGAGCAGATCATGGACCCGGTCTACGCCAGCGCCCAGTACGTCACCCGGGCCATCGTCTGCGACCGCGACAACCCCGGATACAGCGCGGGTCAGGTCGCGCAGTGCGTCCAACGGTCGGGCTTCCCCGACCGGTACGACCAGGCGGCCGCCACCGCACGGACCCAGCTCACCGAGGCGGCCCGAACCCACGCCATCGCCGGTGGCTCCCCCACCGACGTCAACGGCGACGGCCGGGACGACGTCGTCACCTTCACCCAGAACGCCCTCGCCGACGTCTACGTGGGCACGTCCACCGGCAGCTCCTACACCGGCACCTCGGCGAGGTGGAACGACTTCTTCTCCCTCGGCGGCGAGACCGCCTCCACCGGCGACGTCAACGGCGACGGCCGCGACGACGTCGTCACCTTCGCGCACAGCAACACCGGCGACGTCTACGTCGCGCTGTCCACGGGCACCTCGTTCGGTGCGGGCCTCAGGTGGCACGACTGGTTCGCCCCAGGTGCGGAGATCGGCGCGGTCGGCGACGTCAACGGCGACGGGCGCGACGACATCGTGGCATTCACCCACAACCCCGCCGGTGACGTGTACGTCGCGCTCTCCACCGGCACCGGCTTCGGTCCCGGCCTCAAGTGGCACGAGTTCTTCAGCCCGTTCGGCGAGTTCCCCGCGCTCGGTGACGTCAACGGTGACGGCACCGACGACCTCATCACCTTCACCCAGGGCCCGGCCAGCGCCAGCTACGTCATCGTCGCCCTGTCGAACGGCAGCTCCTTCGGCGCCGCGCAGAAGTGGCACGACCTGTTCGCCGTCGGCGCCGAACTACCCCGGGTCGGTGACGTCAACGGCGACGGCCGCGACGACATCGTCACCTTCACCTGCGATACCAACGCCGACGTGTACGTGGCCACCTCCACCGGCACCGGCTTCGCCGGGACCACAGTGAAATGGCACGACTTCTTCTGCCTGGCCGGCGAGTTCCCCTATCTCGGCGACGCCAACGGTGACGGCACCGACGACCTCATCGTCTTCACCAAGGGCGCCACCAACGATGTCCACGTCGCGCTGTCCACCGGCACCGGCTTCCTCGGTGCCACCAGATGGCACGACTTCTTCGGCCTCAACGGCGAGACGACGCTGTGATCAGCGGATTGGAGACCTCATGCGACTGACCAGGCGCGCGTGTGCCCTCTTCCTGGCGGCGGCGCTGGCCGGTCAGGTAGCTGTCGCGCCGGCCGACGCGGCCGGGCCCGCGGCGTCCGGCTCGCTCACCGCTGACTTCGCCCGGGCCGCCTCCGAGTTCGACGTGCCCCGGGACCTGCTGGTCGCCGTCGCCTACGGTGAGTCCCGGCTGGACGGGCACGGTGGCCTGCCCAGCCAGGCCAACGGGTACGGGGTGATGCACCTGGTCAGCAACCCCACCCAGCACAGCCTGGAGCGGGCGGCCACGCTCACCGGCGAACCGGTCGACCGCCTGCGCTCGGTCACCTCCGCCAACATCCGCGGCGGCGCGGCGGTGCTGCGCGACCTGGCCGACGACGAGGGGCTGACCGGCGGGGCCCGCGACCGGCTCCCCGCCTGGTATCCGGTGGTGGCGCGCTACAGCGCCGCCGTCGACGCCTCGACCGCCCGGCTCTACGCCGACCACGTCTACGACCTGCTGCGTACCGGCATCGCCGCCGGACCGATACGGGTCGCGCCGCGACCGCTGCGACCCGAGCTCGGCCGCTACGCGGGGGTCGCCCCCGCGGGCGCCGCCGGTGCGAACGCCGCGGCCGCGGTGCCGGAGTACGCGCCGGCCCGGTGGGTGTCCGCCTACGGCGGTAACTACCAGGCCGGCCGATCGGCGCGGATCACCACTGTTGTAATCCACGTGACCCAGGGGTCCTACGCCGGCACGGTCAGCTGGTTCCAGAACCCGTCGGCGGGGGTGAGCGCGCACTACGTGGTGAGATCGAGCAACGGCGAGATCACCCAGATGGTGCGCGAGGGCGACACTGCCTACCACGCACGCTCGGCCAATCCGTACGCGGTGGGTATCGAGCACGAGGGGTTCGTGGACAACCCGGCCTGGTTCACCGACGCCATGTACCGGTCGTCCGCCGCACTGACCCGCTACCTCTGCGACAAGTACGGGCTGCCGAAAACCCGTGCGTCGATCAGGGGTCACAACGAGCTGCCCGGCAACGACCACACCGACCCTGGGCCGAACTGGAACTGGAACTACTACCTCTCCCTGGTCAACGCCGGCGGCTCGGGAGGCCGGTACCTGGCGGGTTCACCGACGGACTTCACCGGCGACGGGCGCGACGACATCGTCGCGTTCACCCGTGGCGCGCTCAACGACGTGTACGTCTCGGCGTCCACCGGCTCCTCGTTCGCCGGAACGTCGGTGAAGTGGAACGACTTCTTCGGCCTCAACGACGAGACGTTGCTGTCCGGGGACTTCAACGGCGACGGGCGCGACGACGTCGTGGCGTTCACCCACGGCTCGCTCGCCGACGTGTACGTGGCGCTGTCGACCGGGTCGTCGTTCGCCGGCGCCACCAAGTGGCACGACTGGTTCGCGCCGAACGCCGAGGTCGCGGCGGTGGGGGACGTCAACGGCGACGGCCGCGACGACATCATCGCCTTCACCCATGACGGTGCCGGGGACGTGTACGTCGCGTTGTCCGCCGGTTCGTCGTTCAGCGGGACGGCACTCAAGTGGCACGAGTACTTCTCGATCGCCGGTGAGTACCCGGCTCTCGGTGACGTCAACGGCGACGGCCGGGACGACATCATCACCTTCACCCAGGGGCCGGTCACGGCATCGGACGTCATCGTCGCCCTGTCCACCGGAACCGCGTTCGGGGCGGCGCAGACCTGGCACGACGTGTTCGCGGTCGGCACGGAGCTGCCGCGCGTCGGGGACATCAACGGCGACGGCCGCGACGACATCGTCACGTTCACCTGCAACGCCGACGCCGACGTCTACGCGGCCGTCTCCACCGGCACCTCGTTCGTCGGCACCACGGTCAAGTGGAACGACTTCTTCTGCCTGGCCGGCGAGTTCCCCTACCTGGGCGACTTCAACGGCGACGGCCGGGACGACGTCATCGCCTTCACCAGGGGCACCCTCAACGACGTCTACGTCGGCCTCTCCACAGGCACCAGCTTCCTCGGCGGCGCGAAGTGGCACGACTTCTTCGGGCTGCCCAACGAAACCACCCTCTGACCCCAGGGAGACCGCGATGTTCGACGTACCCCCGTCCGCGTCGATCAGCCGGCGTCGGCTGATCGGCGGTTCCGCGGCGGCGGCGGCCACCGGAATGTTCGGCGGCGCCCTGGCCGGGTCGTCCGCCGCCCAGGCCGCCGGTGACGGGTACGGCCTGCGCATCGTCGACCGCAACGAGAACGGCGGCCGGCTCCAGTACTACCGCTTCGCCACCTACGCCATCGAGTGGGACCCGGGCGTGAACGTGCTGCTACCCGACGGCTACCACACCAGCGGCAAGCGGTATCCGGTGTTGTACCTGCTGCACGGCGGCAACGCCGACTTCCGCACCTTCCACCTCCAGGACAACGTCGTCGGTCTGACCGCCGGCCGGGAGGTCATAGTCGTCATGCCGGACGCGTCGACCGGCTGGTACTGCAATCCGGTGACCAGCTTCGTCGGGCCCCGCAACTGGGAGACGTTCCACATCGCCCAACTGCTGCCGTGGGTCGACGCGAACTTCCGTACGTTCGCCGAGTACAACGGGCGCGCGGTGGCCGGCTTCTCGATGGGCGGCTTCGGTGCGCTGAAGTACGCGGCCAAGTACTACGGCCACTTCTGCTCGGTCAGCTCGCACTCCGGGCCGGCCAGTCTCCGCCGAGACTTCGGACTGGTAGTGCACTGGGCGAATGCCACCTCCGCCGCGCTGGACCTCGGTGGAGGCACCGTCTACGGGGTCCCGTTCTGGGACGAGGCACGGGTCAACGCCGACAACCCGGTCCAGCGCATCCCAAGTTTCCAGAACAAGCGGATCTTCCTGGCGGCCGGGACCTCCCCCGACCCGATCAACTGGTTCGACACGGCCAACGAGACCCAGGTGCTCGCCGGTCAGCGCGAGTTCCGCGGGGCACTCGCCCGAGCCGGCATTCCGCACGAGTGGCGCGAGGTGCCGGGCGGCCACTTCTTCCGCCACGACCTGTTCGTCCAGGACCTCGACGGAATGCTCGGACGCCTACGCCGCGCCGGCTGAGCCCCGGTAGCGTCGACGGTCATGGCCACCAGCGTCGACGTGTCTCGGGCACTCGCCGTCCTCGCCGACCCACGTCGAGCCGAGGCGTCGAGCCGGTTCCTCCAGATGGTCCCCGGTGGGTACGGCGAGGGCGACCGTGCCCTCGGTGTCTCCGTGCCCGACCAGCGCACTGTGGCCGCACGGTTCTGGCGCGACCTCTCGCTGGCCGAGACGACGACGTTGCTCACCGGCGGCGCGCACGAGGAACGGTTGACCGCGCTGCTCATCCTGGTGCGGAAGTTCGCCAAGGGTGACGAGCCGGAACGGGCTCAGATCTTCGACATCGTCCTGGCCAACACCGGCCGGATCAACAACTGGGACCTGGTGGACTCGTCCGCGCCGTACATCGTCGGCCCCTGGCTGCTCGACAGGGACCGGGGCGTCCTGGATCGGTTGGCCGAGTCGAGCCTCGTGTGGGAGCGACGCGCCGCCATCATGGCGACCTTCGCCTTCATCAAGGCCGGTGACTTCGAGTGGACCTTCCGCCTCGGCGACCGGCTCCTGCACGACCCGCACGACCTCGTTCGGAAGGCGGTGGGCTGGATGCTGCGCGAGGTGGGCAACCGGGACAGAGCGGCGGAGGAGGAGTTCCTCGCCCGCCGCTACCGAGTGATGCCACGGGTGATGCTGCGGTACGCGATCGAGAAGTTCGAACCACAGCGTCGCCGCGAGTACCTGTCCGGCGTGCTCTAGTCGACCGCCCCGGCCGGTGGGATGGGGAAGTTCCGGTTGAAGACGTTGTCCGGGTCGTAGCTGGCCTTGATGGCACGCAGGCGGCCGAGGGTGGGCTCGGGCCAGGCATCCAGCAGTCGAGCCGGATCGGTGTCGCTCTCGAAGCTGAGGTACAGGCCGTCGAGGTGCGGGTACAGCTCGGCCCACAGCTTGTCGAGCTGGGGTCGGCGCTCCGGGACGGTGGCGGCGAGCATCGAGAAGTTCTGCTGACGGTGCGGGTAGGCGGTCGCGTCCCGGGCGACGTCGTTGACCGCACCACCGACGGATCGCACCTGCATGATCATCACATCACCGGAATGGATCATGTGCTCCATGAGGTCGGCGACCTGCGGTGTGACGTGGTGCAACAGACCGCTGCGGGTGTCCTCCAGCCCCTGCCCCCGATGCTGGTTGCCCGGCGGCACGACGATCGCCGGGTACGGCACGAGCTGCGCCTGCTGGTCGAGGATCGGCCCGATCTCCAGGAACGGGCTCAGGGCGGACTGCGCCGCCTCGACGTCGTCACCGGCGTAGACGAGGGTGACCTGAGCAGCCGGAGGGTTGCCACGGCGGCCGGGAAAGAGGGAGAGGAAGCTCGTCAACTCCCGTGGCGCGTCCTCGACCAACTGGCCCCACCGGAGCAGCAGCCGGGCGGTGTCGGTCGCGTCCGCCACAAGCTGCGCGTAGACGACGTTGCCGACCTCGTACGCCTCCAGCTCGAGCGCGGTGACCACACCGAAGTTCCCGCCGGCCCCCCGGACGGCCCAGAACAGGTCGGGTTGATGCTCGTCGTCGACGCGGAGCAGGCGGCCGTCCGCCGTGACGATCTCGGCGGCCACGACGTGGTCGATGGTCAGGCCGTACCTGCGCGCCAGGTATCCGACGCCACCGGTGGTGGCGAGACCACCGACGCCCACGTCTCCGTAGTCGCCTGAGCTCATCGCCAGGCCGTGCGGGGCGAGTGCCTGGGCCACGTCGCCCCACCGGGCGCCCGGTTCCAGCCGCACCCGACGGGTCGCCCGGTCGAGCACCTGGACCTTGTTCATCCTCGACAGGTCGATGACGACTCCCCCGTCGTTCGTGGACCGGCCGCTGATGCCGTGCCCGCCGCTGCGCACCGACAGGGGGACGTCCTGAGTCCGGGCGTACGACACGGCGTCGACCACCTCGGCGGCGTTCCGCGGACGGATCACCAGGGCCGGCGACCCGTGCCGGCTGTACGTGTGGCGCACCCGCTCGTACTCCGGGTCACCGGGCTCGACGGAGCTGGTCGCCAGCGACGGGGGCAGCGCGTCGTAGTCGAGGCCGGCGTGCCGCTCGGCCAACGTGACGGTGGTGCGGGTCGGCCCGCCGCCGACCGCACCGCCGGCGCGCTCCCTGGCTACCGCCTCCCGCAGCGCGGGGGCGATCTCCTGCCCGAGGGTCTGGATGAGGCGTGGATCGTCACGGCCGATCAGGAAGGTGCTGAACCCCTCCTCAACGACCAGTGGGAGGAGCTGGTCGACCCACTGCGCGACAGGACCCTGGAGGAAGCCGCGGCTGCGCGACGAGACGCCGACAGTGAACAGGTTGAGCAGCCGTCGGATCTCCCGGGGCTCGCGCCCCGCGGCGATGGCCGCCTCGTCGATGAGCCGGTTGGCGGTCACCCGGTCCGGGGACCGCAGGTATTCCAGCGTCGGCAGCCAGCCGTTGGCCTTCTGGCCGGTCAGGGCCAGCATCTTCGGCTGGTACGCGCCGAGCCAGATGTCGATGTCATGTGCCGGCTTCGGGCCGCGCCGCATGCCGGGTACGGGGTAGTACTCCCCGGTCAGCCGCAGCGGTCCGGTGGCGGTTTCGTCCCAGACGCCGCGCAGGACGTCGATCGCCTCCCGCAGCGCCGTGACGCCCTGCCCTGCGGTCAGCCGACGAGCTCCCATGCCCTCGATCCCGTCCCAGAACGCTCCGGCGCCGAGGCCCAGCTCGAATCGGCCGTGCGACAGCCGGTCCAGGCTCGCCGCGGCCCGGGCCAGCACGGCCGGCGGGCGCAGCGGCAGGCTGAGGACGTTCCCCGAGATCCGGAGTCGCTGCGTGCGGGCGGCGACCCAACTGAGCAGTGTCCAGGTGTCGAGGAACTCCGCGTTGTACGGGTGGTCCTGGAAGGTGACCAGGTCCAGCCCCGCAGCCTCGGTCTGCTCGGCCAGCGCCACCACCTGGTCCGGGTTGTGCACGCTGGGTGTCAGGAACGACCCAAACCGGAGTTCGTGCCCATAGTCCGACATTGCTTCACCATCCGCGCGATCGTTTGGTCAACCTATCATGTTTTGCGCCTATCGTTTGTCAAACAACCTATCTTCGCCGCCAATCATTCCTGGAGTGGGGCGATGTCAGACGAGAATCAGCGCGGACTCAACGCCGCGAAGCTCGACGCCGAGACGACGGTGAGCACCGCCCCCGAGTCCGCCCGCCGCCCGCCCCGTCGGCACTTCCCTCCTGGGAGGGAGTGCCTTCCCCTGTCAGCGGGGCCCGCCCACCCTGGGACGCCGGCAGGATCGGTCCATGACGACATCGACACGGATCGTCGGGCGGAGCGTCCATGGTCTGACGTACGCGGTGCTCGGCTGGGCCGTGGCATACGGGGGCGTGCGTCTGGCCTGGACGGTCGGCGAGGCTCCGAAGTTCGGGCGGCTCGGGCTCGACCTGCTCGGCTTCACCGGTTGGTGGTCGGTGGCGTTGTGCGCGGCCGCGGGCGGCCTGGCGGTTGCCCTGGACCGGGTGGCGACCTGGCGGCCAGCGCTTGCGGGGCTCGCCTGGGCTGTCGCTGGAGCGCTGGTCGCGGCAGCCGCGATCCTGCTGCCGGAGCTGGTGGGCTTCCTCCTGTTCACCGTCGGCCCGTTCTTCGACCCGTTGGCGTTCGTCAGCCGGCTCGGTTGTGTCACCGGAGCGGTACTGCTCGCTCTGGCCACCGGGCGCTATCAGCGGCGCACCCGGGGCGACTGCCCGGCCTGTTGCCGGACGGTCCGACCAGGTACGCGGCGCTCGGCACCCGCGCGGTGGGCGCGCTGGGCCGCGTGGGTCGCCGTGGGCGGTCTCGTGACCCGCTTCGCGGCCCAGTTCGTGGTGGGGTTCGACAGCGTCGAGCAGAGCGCCTCCCTGCTCGGGTTGGAGATCGGTTTGGTGCTGGCCGGAGTGCTGTTGCCACTGGCGCTGGTGCATCACTGGGGTGAGGTCTGGCCGTGGTGGGTTCCGC
The DNA here is from genome assembly GCF_044456785.1 of Micromonospora sp. NPDC050795. Lineage (NCBI taxonomy): Bacteria > Bacillati > Actinomycetota > Actinomycetes > Micromonosporales > Micromonosporaceae > Micromonospora > Micromonospora sp. NPDC050795. The sequence goes on from NZ_JBITGE010000005.1 coordinate 115,170, forward strand.
TGCTCGCCGGCCGGACGATTCCTCGCCTTGTGCTTCTGGTACCCGGCTTCGGGCTCGGCGCGGGCATCGTGGCCTACTTCGGCATGGGCATGGTGCAGGTGACGACGGGCTCGCACAGCGAGTTCTCGGACGCGTTTCTGTGGGTGGCGATGTCGGCGTACCTCGCCATCGGGCTGGGCCTGCTCGTCGCGTCCACCGACTACCACCTGCGCACTCGCAGCCCGTGCGGTGCCTGCGGCCGCTGACGGGGCCGCTGGCCGAGCGCCGATTGCATTGACAGGAATCGTTTGACGAATTAACTTTCTGAATCAAGCACCTGGGAGCGCTCCCAAACATTCACCGTCCGACCATCGCTGACATTCGCCACAGCTGAGCCCTCCCGAGGCGTGGATACCACCACCAGTTCAGGAGGAGTTTCAATGAGAAGAAGCAGAAGAGCGACGAACGTCGCCCTGCTGTCGGCCGGCGCCGTCCTGGTGGCGTCCGCAGGCGTCGCGACGGCGGTGCCGGCGGGAGCCGCAGCCGCCGGCTGCAGGGTGAACTACAGCGTGTCGTCGCAGTGGCAGGGCGGGTTCGGCGCGAACGTCACCATCACCAACCTCGGTGACACGGTGACGAGTTGGACGCTGACCTGGAACTACAACGCCGGCCAGACCATCACCCAGGCCTGGAACACGACACTGACGCAGAGCGGCACCGCGGTCACCGCCAGGAACGTCAGCTACAACGGGGCCATACCGACCAACGGGACGGTGTCCTTCGGCTTCAACGGATCCTGGACCGGCAGCAACCCCGATCCCACCACCTTCGCGTTGAACGGGGTGGGCTGCACCGGTGGCACAGAGCCGACCTCGCCGCCGACGACGACTCCGCCGCCGACCGACCCACCGCCGCCCACCGGGCCGGCGGACATCACTGTGAACAACGCGACCAGGTACCAGACCGTCGACGGGTTCGGGGCCGCGCAGTCGATCTGGGGTAGCGCCTGGTCGACGACGGACACTCAGACGTTGGTCGGGATGGGCGCCAACCAGCTGGGGCTGTCGATCGTGCGGACCGGGTTGTCGCCAGTGTCCAGCGAGTGGGCGACGCACGTGAACTCGTTGAAGACGGCGAAGTCGTACGGGTCGAACGTGAAGATCCTCGCCTCGCCGTGGACCGCGCCGGCGGCGTGGAAGACCAACAACAGCCGGGTCAACGGCGGCAAGCTGAAGACCGACTACTACGACGACTACGCCAACCACCTCAACAGCTACGTGCAGTACATGCGGGGCCAGGGCGTACCCATCGACGTCACCTCGGTGCAGAACGAGCCGGACTGGCACCCGGACTACGACTCGATGGACTGGAGCGGCACCGAGCTGCGCACCTTCGTCCGCGACCAGGGCACCAGGGTGCAGAACACCAAGCTGATGGTGGCCGAGGCGGTGAACATGAACTACAACTTCACCGACCCGACCCTCAACGACGCGACCGCCCGCAACAACATCGGCTACGTCGGCGGGCACCTCTACGGCACCGAGGAGTCCGGCCGGCTGCGGCCGTACTCGCTGGCCGAGCAGCACAACAAGCCGGTGTGGATGACCGAGTGGAACCTGCACGCCGCCGACGGTGGCGGCTCCAACATCTGGGGCAACCCCGCCAACGCGGCGGTCTGGAACGAGACCCTCGACGACATCATGCGCACCGTGCACAAGTCGATGGAGGCCAACTGGAACGCCTACATCTGGTGGTACGGCAAGCGCTACTACTCCTTCATTGGTGACGGCGAATCGGCGTTCGGCACCGTCGCGGGCGCACCCCTCAAGCGCGGGTACGCCTTCTCGCAGTACGCGAAGTACGTGCGCCCCGGCTACCAGCGGGTCGCCCTGACGAAGAGCTCGAAAGCGTCCCCGCTGGAGGTGACCGCCTACCAGGGCGACGGGAAGATCACCCTGGTGATCCTCAACCGCTCCAACAGCGCGGTCAACAACGCCGTGGTCCAGGCCCCGCAGAACGTCACCCGGGCCGAGCACTACCTCACCTCGCAGAACGCCAACGCGGCCAGCCAGCCCACCAGCGTCAACGGCGGTCAGGCCACCATCAACGTCGGCGCCCGCAGCATCTCCACCCTCGTCTTCACCCTCTGACCACCTCGATCACCACGTACGTCGCGGGAGCCCCGGCCACACGCCGGGGCTCCCGCCCGTCGACAGGGCTCGGGTCGTCGGCCGGTCAGGTGGCTGTCGGCGACGCCGTGCTCTGCCGCACCACGAGCTTGGGGACGACCAACGGCAGGCGGTGCGGCACCGTGTCGTCGATGGCCTGGGTGACGGCGGTGATGGCCCGCCGACCGACCGCGTCGAAGTCCTGCTGGATCGTGGTCAGGGGCGGGATGAGGTAGGGCGCCTCGGGGACGTCGTCGAATCCGACGACGGAGATCTCGTGCGGCACCCGCCGTCCCCGCTCGTGCAGCGCGCGCAGCACACCGATGGCCATCTGGTCGTTGGCGGCGAACACCGCCGTGGCCCCGGGCATCTCGTCGACCCGCAGCCCGGCGAGGTAGCCGCTGTGCGCTCTCCAGTCGCCCTCGACCGGCTCCGGCGGGCGTAGACCCGCCGCACTCATCGCCTGACGCCAGCCTTCGAGCCGGGCACGGGCCTCCGCCCAGTTGAGCGGGCCGCTCACGTGCACGATCTCCCGGTGCCCGAGGTCGAGAAGGTGGTCGGTGGCCATCCGGGCGCCGAGCACCTGGTCGACGCCGACGGTCACGCTGGCCCGGGACACGTCGCCCTCCACGACGACGAACGGGACGCCCGATCGCGTCATCCGCACCACCTCGAGGGCCTCGTCGTTGCCGGCGATCATCACGACGCCCTCCACGCCGACGCGCATGAGGTGTTCGGTGGCGTCGCTGAGCGCCCGTACCGTCACCTCGGACAGGCTCACCGAGGTGGCGAAGTAGCCGGCCGCCCGGGCCGCGTCCTCGACGCTGCGATGGATGCTGGTCGGACCGAACAGTGTCCTGGCCGTGCCGATGATGCCGATCATCCCGGACCGTCCGCGAACCAATGCGCGGGCCGCCGTGTTGGGGCGGTAGTCGAGCCGTCGGATCGCTTCGAGGACCCGTTCCCGGGTCTCGCGCCTGATGCTGGGCGCGCCGTTGATGACCCGGGACACCGTCTGGTGTGACACGCCCGCCAGGCGAGCGACGTCAGCCATGACCGGTGGCCGGTCGGCCGCCGTCACAGCGGCCTTTGTGTGAACTCGCACTGGCGGGCCATCCGTTCTTTCATGGAATCAGTTCCTCGTGGGCCTCGTCCGTTCGTTGCCGTCAGTGTGAGTGACGGGGCACCGCGCTGCCGCTGCCACCGACGAGGAAGTCGAGGTCCGCGCCGCTGTCTGCCTGCTGGACGTGTTCGCTGTAGAGCCGTACCCATCCCCGGTCGGCCACCGGCTTCGGAGGCTGCCAGGCGGCGCGGCGTACGGCGAGCTCCGCGTCGTCGACCAGAAGGTCGAGGCGGCGCGTCGCGACATCGACGGAGATCAGGTCGCCGCTGCGTACCAGCGCGAGCGGACCACCCACTGACGCCTCCGGTGCCACGTGCAGGACACAGGTGCCGTAGCCGGTGCCGCTCATTCGGGCGTCGGAGATCCGCACCATGTCCGTGATGCCGTCGGCGAGCAACCGTCGTGGCATGGGGACGTTGCCCACCTCCGGGAAGCCGGGGTAGCCCCGAGGGCCGGCGTTGCGGACGACGATCACCGTGTCCGGGGTGACGTCGAGGTCCGGATCGTCGGCGGCGACGACGTACTCCTCGATCCGGTCGAAGACGAGCGCCGGGCCGGTGTGCGTGAGGAGGTGGGCGGAGGCGGCGGAGACCTTCAACACCGCCCCGGACGGCGCGAGCGAGCCGCGCAGCACCACGGTGCCCGACCCGGCGGGCTGGAACGGCTCCTCCATCGTGGCGATGACGTCCCGGTTCCAGCACTGGGCGCCGTCGACGTTCTCCGCCACGCTCCTGCCGCTGACGGTGATGTGGTCCATGTGCAGCAGCGGGGCGAGTTCCTTCATCACCACCGGGAGGCCGCCCGCGTAGGCGAAGTCCTCCATCAGGTACGTCCCGGACGGCATGAGGTTGACGAGCATGGGCACGTCGGCGGTGAGGGTGTCGAAGTCCTCCAACGACAGGGGGACGCCGAGGCGTCCGGCGATCGCGAGCAGGTGGACGACCGCGTTGGTGGAGCCACCGATGGCGGCGTTGACCCGCACGGCGTTCTCGAACGCCTGCCTGGTGAGCACCGAGGACAACCGTTGGTCCTGTTCGACCATGTCGACGATCCGGCGTCCCGCGGCCTGCGCGAGCGCGTACCGCCGGGAGTCGACCGCCGGCACGGCGGCCGCCCCCGGTAGCTGCACACCCAGCGCCTCGGTCACACAGGCCATCGTGGAGGCGGTACCCATTGTCATGCAGTGGCCCCGGCTGCGGGACATGCCGACCTCCGCCTCGGAGCAGTCGGCCGCCGTCATCCGACCGGCCCGCATCTCCTCGGTGAAGCGCCAGACGACGGTGCCCGAGCCGATGTCCTGGCCGCGGAACTTGCCGTTGAGCATCGGGCCGCCGGTCAGCATCAGGGTCGGCAGGTCGACGCTCGCCGCTCCCATCAGCAGGCCGGGGGTGGTCTTGTCACAGCCGGAGAGCAGGACCACCCCGTCGAGCGGGTTGGCGCGGACCGACTCCTCCAGCTCCATCGCCAGCAGGTTGCGGTAGAGCATGGTCGTGGGTCGCATCAGCGGCTCGCCCAGGCTCATCGCCGGGAACTCCAGCGGCAGGCCCCCGCTCTCCCACACGCCCCGCTTCACCGACTCGGCCAGGTCGCGCAGGTGGGCGTTGCAGGGTGTCAACTCCGACCAAGTGGTGGCGATGCCGATCACCGGGCGACCGTCGAAGACGTCGTCCGCGAACCCCTGGTTGCGCATCCAGGACCGATGGATGAACCCGTTGCGGCCTTCCGCACCGAACCACTCCCCGCTGCGCAGCGGTCGATTCGTCGTCGACATCAGCACACCTCTCTGTCATCCGTCCGGCCGCGTCCTGCGCGGCGATCAATGCGCGTGTGGTGGATTGCTGGTGGCGTCGGCGCGGCCTACCGGAGACCTCCGACGGAGAGGCCGCCGCGCCAGTGTCGTTGCAGGCTGAAGAACGCGATGATCAGCGGAATCACGGACACCAGGGAACCCAGGATGATGAGGCTCCACAGCGAGGTGGTTCCCGCGTTGTTCGCGGACGCGATTCCCTGCCAGAGGCCAAGGCCGACGGTGACCGGGAAGAGCCGGTTGTCGGAGAGCATGGCCAGCGGCAGGAAGTAGTTGTTCCAGGACGCCACGGCCGACAGGAGCAGCACGGTGACCACCGCGGGACGCATCAAAGGAAGGGCGATCTGGATGAACGTCCGTATCTCTCCCGCGCCGTCGACCCGTGCCGCGTCCAGCAGCTCGTCGGGCACCGCGTCGCGCGCGTACACGTGCATCAGGTAGACGCCGAACGGGTTGAGCAGCGACGGGAGGATCACCGCCCAGACCGTGTTCGTCAGGCCGAGTCGGGAGAACATGATGAAGGTCGGGATGACCAGAGCGGTGGCGGGCACCATCAGCGCGCCGAGCACGATGGCGAAGCTGAAGCGTCGGGCGGCGAACCGGTACTTGGCGAACCCGTAACCGGCCATGACCGCCAGGACGGTGGCGCCGACGCCGCCGGCGATGGCGTAGAGCGTGGAGTTGAGCATCCACCGCAGGTAGATGCCACCGTCGTAGGTGAAGAGCTGCCGCAGGTTCCCGAGGTAGTCGACCTGGTCGGTGAACCAGAGGGTGTTGCCGCCGCCGAACAGCCCCGGTGCGTCCTTGGAGCTGTTGACGATGACCCACCAGAACGGTACGAGGAAGTAGATCACCAGGAAGCCGAGGAGGATCTGCAGGGGGAGATAGCGCTGCGGTCGGCGGGCGCCGGCGCGGACGCTGGTGTGGTCGGTCATCTACAGGAAGCTCCTCCGCTTGCGGGTGAAGAACAGGAAGGCGTACACGCAGATGAACACGAGCCCGCCGAGGGCGAAGGAGATCGCCGACCCGTAGTTGAAGTTGGCCAGCGAGAACGCCTGTTGGTACGCGTACATGTTCGGGGTGAAGTCCGCGCCGATGGTGCCCGCGGCGAGGTATCGCAGGATCTGCGGTTCGTTGAAGAACTGCAGGGTGCCGATGAGCGAGAAGACCAGGATGAGGATCAGGGCGGGCGCGATCAGCGGGATCTTGATCCGGGTCGCGATCTGCCATCGTCCGGCACCATCCATCCGGGCCGCCTCGTAGAGCGTCGGGTCGACGCCCTGCAACGCCGCGTACAGGATGATCATGTAATAGCCGGCCCACTGCCAGGTGACGACGTTGAGCAGCCCGTAGAAGATCAGGTCGCTGCTCAGGAAGTCGGGTGCGGTGGCGCCGAACAGCCCGAAGATGTCGGTGAGCGGACCGAAGCCCCTGCTGTAGAGGAACCCCCACATCGCCGCTCCGATGACTGTGGGGATCGCGTACGGCAGAAAGATCATGAGGCGGGAGAAACGGGCGAACAGGGTGGTCACCGAGTCCAGGATGAGGGCCAGCGCGAGCGCGATGACGATCTGCAGCGGGATCGAGACCAGTGAGAAGCGGATGACGAACCACGCCCCGGACAGGAAGCTCGGGTCGGTGAACGCCTTCACGTAGTTGTCGAAGAGAACGAAGCTGGTGCCGCCGATCAGCTTCTTCTGAAAGAGACTGAGGTACAGCGCGTACGCCAGCGGCGCGATGAGGAACGCCAGGAACACGATCCCGAACGGCCCGACGAAGAGCCACCCCATCAGGTGTTCGCGGAGGTGCACCTTGCCACGGATCTTGCGCGTCTCAGGCTGAGGACGCGGTGCGCGCTTCTCGGTCAGGAGTGTCATCTTGGTCTCCGGGACGTGGACGGTGAGGGTGGAGGGTGGGCCGGCCGCTCAGTGCGGCGCGGCCCACCCATCCGGTCACTGAACGGTGAAGCCTTGTTCCTTGGCGTACTTAGCCACGTCCTCCTGGAGCCGGTCGGCAGCCTGCGAACCGGTGACGGAGCCCTTGATGATCTCGCTGACCTGCTTCGTCATGGCGTCGAGGTAGTACTGACCGAACGGGGCGTACGCGACGCCCTTGTAGGCGTCGGCGGCGGGAAGGTAGACCTCCTTGTTCGCCTGCTGGCCGTCGAAGAACGCCACCTTCAGGTCGACGAACGCGGGGTCCTTGAGCGCCGTGAGGTTCAGCGGGAAGATGATCTGGTTGGTCCAGCCGTCGGTGAGTGACTCCTTGTCGGCGTAGAGCCCGTAGGCGACCTTCGCGGCCAGCTCCGGCTTCTTGGCCTGCTTGGTCACCGAGAAGGCCGAACCACCCCAGTTGACCTGCACCGGGTTGGCCGGGTCCCACTGCGGCAGCGGCGCCACCGCGAACTTGCCGGTGTCCTGCCCCTTACCGACACCCGCGCCGGTGAGGTAGCCGGGCGCCCAGGCCGCCGAGATGTACGTCGCGTAGTTGCCGTTGATGACGCCGGAGATGTATTCCGGGGTGAACTGGTCCTGCGTACCGACCAGGCCCTTCTTGGCGAGGCCTCCCCAGTAGTCCAGCACGTCCTTGGACGCCTGGTCGTTGAGCTTCACCCCGATCGCCTTCGGCTGCGCCGGATCGTAGGTGAAGGGAGCAGCGCCCTTCTGGATCTGCAGCGCCATGGTGAGCGCCGAGACGTTCGCGCCGAGGTCACCGAAGAGCGGGCCGCCGGCGTCCTTGACCTTCTGGGCGGCCTGCTCGTACTCGGCCCAGGTCTTCGGCGGCGTGATCTTGTACTTGTCGAAGATGTCCTTCCGGTAGATCATCGCCACCGGGCCACCGTCGACCGGGACGCCGTAGACCTTGTCGCCGACCGACACGTCCTTCCAGGCGCCCTCGCCGTAGTTGGCCTTGACCGCGTCGAAGCCGTACTGCTTGATGTCGACGAGCGCGCCCTGGATCTGGAACGTCGGGATCCGGTCCGCCTCGACCATGATCACGTCTGGTGCGCCGGTGCCCGCCGAGATGGCGGTCTGGAACTTGTCGTACTCGTCGCTGCCCTGGCCGACGTTGGTCCAGCAGACCTGCACGTCGTCGTGCTGCTTGTTGAAATTGTCGACGACGAGTTGGGTGTTGGGGTACCAGCCCCACATCGTCACGACCGGCACGTTCTGCTTGGTGATGGTGTTCGTGCAACTGCTCGCGTCGCTGCCGCCCTCGTCGGAGGAGCAGGCGACGAGGCCGGTCCCCGCCGCGAGCATGGCTACCGTGGCGAGTATTCGTCTTCTCTTCATTGAGATGGTTCCCTTCGGCGATGGCGGTGCACTGCATCCATGCGCTGGCCGGCGCCACCGGGGCAGGATGCCCTGCTCCCGGTGGCGTCGCCGGCGACGGCTCCTAGCGCTTGAACAGACGGGGCGCCAGGTCGATGAGGTTCTTCTGCCACACGTCCCAGCCGTGCGGCCCGGGGGTGACCCCGTCGAACTCGTAGCGGATACCGAGGTTGTCCAACGTGGTCAGCGACGCCATGAAGCTCGGGTACACGAAGTCGGTCTGGTCACCGACGTAGAGGCGCAGCATCCTGGTGCCGTTGTTGATCGCCGCCACGTCGACGCCGGTGCCGCTGCCGAAACCGGCCGAGAACGCGGCGACGTAGGCGAATTCACCCGGGTAGGCCCGCAGCACGCCGAACGCCTGCCCGCCGCCCATCGACAGACCGGCGAGGGCCTGCTGCGACGGATCGCTGGAGATGTTGTAGCGGTCGCGGGCGGTCGGAACGATGTTCTCCCGCAGCTCCCGGTTGAAGTTCGACGAGTTGCCGTTGCCCATCACGACCACCATCGGCGTCAGGTCGCCGTCGAGGAACTGATTGTCGAGGATCTGCTTGGCGCGGCCCATCTCCACCCAGTCCGTGTGGTTCTGGCCGCCGCCGTGCTGGAGGTAGAGGACCGGGTACGGCTGCGTACGGTTCGGGTCGTACCCGGGTGGGGTCCACACCAGCGCGGTGCGGTCCTGGCCGGCCACCGTGCTGGGGTAGGTCATGCTCTCGACCTTCCCGCCGCGACCGGCGGGTACGTCCGACAGCAGTCGGGCACCGGGCCCGGGGATGAAGAAGGTGCTCCACATCGGCTCGGTGGTGACCTTCGTCGGGTTGGAGGTGTCCTTGACCGCGACCCGGTCCACGATCAGTCGGTAGTAGTAGAACCAGGGCTTCAGCGGGCCCACAGTGGCCCGCCACCGGTCACCGTCGCGGGTCAGTGGCAGTCGCAGCCAACTGCCGCCCGGTGCGACGTTCGCCCAGACCGTGACGTGCCGAGCGTCAGCGAAGTCCGTGGTCGTCTCGAAGGTGACGAACCCGTCCTCGGTGACGAACGGCGTCGGGGTGGTGCCGGCCGGCGGCGGGGTGAACTCCCGCTTGAGCGGCTGGTGACCGGGGCTCGGCCCGTGGTCCCGCACGTGACCGAACAGTCGCGGCAGGAAGTCGACGAGGTTCTCCTGCCAGGTGGTCCAGGTCGCGCCGCCGTCCGGGTTGACCCCGTCGAACTCGAACCGGACGTCGGCCCGGTCCAACGCCTTCGTCAGCCGGTAGGTGGTGTTGTACGCCGGATCGGTGACGTTGCCCGTGTAGAGACGGAGCACCTTGACGCCGCGGTTGATCGCCTTGGCGTCCTTCCGGTCGATCTCCGGCGTAGACGTGCCCGAGAACCAACCCACGTGACCGAACTGCCCCGGCTTGGTGAGCGCGGCCCGCAGCGCGTCCGCCGCACCGTCGGACACGCCCGCGATGGCCTGGTGCGCCGGGTCGCGAAGGACCCGGTACCTGTCGGTGACCGCCTTCCGGAGGTCCTTCAACCCCTTGTCGTCGGAGCCGTCGACATCGTTGATCACCACCACCATCGGGCGGATGGCGCCCGCGGCCGAGAGGTTGTCGAGGATCTGCCTGGCCCGACCGAGGTCGAGCCAGTCGGTGGCGGCCACGCCGTCCCCCGACTGGAGGAAGAGCGCCGGGTAACCCTTCGGGCTCTTGGCCGCGTAACCCGGTGGCGTCCAGACCAGGGCGGAGCGCTGCGCGTTACCGGCCCGATAGGTCAGCGTCTCGATCTTTCCGCCGGTGCCGGCCGGCGCGTCGAGCAGCCATCGTGCCGAGTCACCCGCGACGAGGAAGGTGCTCAGGAGCGGGTTGGACGCGACACTGGTGCTGTTCGTCGGGTCCTTGATGGTCAGGGTGTCGTCGGCGGTGAGCTGGTAGTTGTAGAGCCCCGGCTCCAACGCGCCGAGAACACCCGACCACACGTCACCCCGACGGGTCAGACCGAACTCCGCCCAGCTGGCCGACGGGCCGAAGTTTCCCTCGACAACGACCTGCGAGACGGTGCCCAGGTTCTCCTGGACGTACGCCGCCGGGACGGCGAACGTGGCGTAGCGGTCCGCGGAGACGTCCAGCCACGGCGTGTCCGCCGCAGCTGGCTGCGGCGCGAGGAGCACCGCCGCGGCGGCGACGACCCCGGCGGTGAACGCCGCCGAGAGTCGCCGGCGTACGCCTAGCTGGCGTAAGCGCCCGTGATACTGTCCGGTAACCACACTCCACTCCCTTCATGCGCCGGCAGCGGATGCGACCCGTCTGACCGGCTCAACTCAACGGTGGATCTGGCCGTGCGTGCTGCGTACACCTCCTTCAGGCTGCCGCCACGGGCGCACCTGCCGTGATCGCTGTGTCGGGAGCGATCCGGCTCGCGCACCAGTGGGCTGAGGTCATGGCCGTGCCGCGCTCCTGGGTGGTGCGGTCGAGTCGCGCACGACGAGGCTTGTCGGAAGCACGATCTGGCTCGGCTCGTCCCACTCACCGGTCACCAGCGACTTGAGCATCCGCGCGGCTTCGTACCCGAGCTGATACATCGACTGGTCCACAGTGGTCAGACCTGGCTGGGTCGACGCCGTCTCGGGGATGTTGTCGAAGCCGATGACGGACAGGTCCCCCGGCACCGAGAACCCCAGCTCCCGGGCGACCTCCAGAACCTTGAGGGCCATGCCGTCACTCGCCGCGAAGATCGCCGATGGCGGCTCCGCTCGTCGCAGCAGGTCACGCGCCAACGGAGTCGCCGACTCGGGGTTGAAGTCCCCTCGACCGATGAGCGTCGGGTCGACCGGGATGCCGGCGTTGGTCAGCGCGGCGCGGTATCCCTCCTCCCGCGACCAGGCCGAGGCCAGGCTGTCGCGGCCGGCGATGAAGCCGATGCGCCGATGACCCAGGTCGACCAGGTGCTCGACCGCGGTGGTGGCGCCCGCGAGGTTGTCGGCCATCACCGAGGGCGCCGTCGAGCCCCGCACCGGGTCGATGGCCACGACCGGCGTCCGGCTCCGGATGTCACTCCAGGGCGTCACGACGATGCACCCGTCGGTGAGGGTGCCCGACAGGCGGGTCAGGTGCCGCTGCTCCCAACCCTCCGAATACGACCCGTAGAGGTCGCTGTTGGCGTAGATGATCAGATCGAAGCCCGAGCGGCTCAGCGCCTTCATCACACCCTTTAGCACTTCCGCCGTGTACGACTGGAAGCTGTGCGCCACGAGGCCCAGAACGTTGGTGCGGCTACGCCGGAGGCTGGTGGCCACCAGACTCGACTCGTAGCCGAGCTGCTCGATGGCGGAGCGCACCTGAGCGACAGTGCGAGCGCTGACGCCGTAATGCCCGTTGACGACACGCGAGACGGTGGCGGTGGAAACGCCAGCAGCTCGGGCGACATCACTCATTGTCACCGGCGCATTGACTTCAATCATGCCGCTCTCTCTGGACTGCAATCGTTATCGGTTACGTTTCCAGGATGTTGCCAAGGTAACGGAGAACTATTACGAACACAAGACCTCTTCACCCTTACCGGACCTCCCGAATGAGCTGTCCTAAGTGGAGGCCGGCGAGAGTGCTGATGATCCTCGGATGCCGTTGCGGATAACGCAATCGGCATCGTCTGCCAGGGGTCGAAGTGGGGGTCGATTCCGCGTCGGTGCTACCCGTCGACAACGGGACGGCACGCTCCGTCAAGAACGATTCCCCAACCCGGGTGAACGATCACAGCTGCCGAACTTCGACGGTCCCGGTACAGACCTTCGACGTCGGCCGGTCCGAGTCGGCACCGATGACGGAACCCCTCAGTCGACGGGTCGAGGACGTCTCAGCCCGGTGCGGGCGCTGTCGCATCCGCGCAGGTCGCCTCGATCTCCGGCTCAACAGTGGTCACCCGGTCACCCCCATCACCGCGACGAGCTGGTCGTTCGGCCCCGCCGGGCGTGCCGGCCGGACATTGATCCAGGTGCCATGTTCCCTTACGTAAACGTAATCGGTAACGTTTACATAGATCGACAACGTAATCGAAGACGATCACGTTGTCCAGAGCTCACACTGCCTCCACCACCCCTCGGTCCCGGCGTTCGAGCAGTGCTGTCGCGTCGGACCCGCACGAAGGGAGCCAGCCCTGAACACCCACCTCGACAGCGCGCCGGACAACGGCGTGCACACGGCCCGCCTGACCCTGGACCCCCGCCGACGCGTCGCACCGGTGCCACGTCGACTCTTCGGCTCGTTCGTCGAGCACCTGGGTCGCTGCGTCTACGAGGGAATCTACGAGCCGGGGCACCCGACGGCCGACGCGGACGGCTTTCGGGGCGACGTCCTCGCGCTGGTGCGCGAGTTGGGCGTCACCACCGTCCGCTACCCCGGCGGCAACTTCGTCTCCTCCTACCGCTGGGAGGACGGCGTCGGTCCGGTCGACAAACGCCCGGCGAGGCTCGACCTCGCCTGGCACAGCCTGGAGACCAACGCGTTCGGGCTCGACGAGTTCATGCGGTGGGTCGGCAAGGCCGGTGTGGATCCGATCATGGCGGTCAACCTCGGCACCCGCGGCACCGCCGAGGCCGTCGACCTGCTCGAGTACGCCAATCACCGCGGTGGGAGCCACCTCGCCGACCAGCGCCGCGACAATGGCGCTGTCGACCCGTACGGCATCAAGCTGTGGTGTCTGGGCAACGAGATGGACGGCCCGTGGCAGGTCGGTCAGCGCAGCGCGACCGAGTACGGGCGACTCGCGGCGCAGACCGCGAAGGCCATGCGACGCTTTGATCCCGATCTCGAACTCGTGGCCTGCGGCTCGTCACACCTCGGTATGCCGACCTTCGGCAGCTGGGAGCGCGACGTGCTGACCGAGGCGTACGACGACGTCGACCTGATCTCGCTGCACGCGTACTACCAGCCGGTCGACGACGACCTGGCCAGTTTCCTCGCCTCGGCCGAGGACATGGACAGGTACATCGACGCCGTCACCGCCATCGCCGACTCGGTCGGAGCGATCCGTCGGTCGACCAAGAAGATCATGATCGCGTTCGACGAGTGGAACGTCTGGTACCAGTCGGCCGCCCCGTCCACGCCCCCGAGCGGCGAGGACTGGCCGGTCGCGCCGCCCCTGCTGGAGGACCACTACAGCGTTGCCGACGCGGTCGTCGTCGGCGGCCTGCTCATCAGCCTGCTGCGGCACAGCGACCGGGTGAGCGCGGCCTGCCAGGCCCAACTGGTCAACGTCATCGCGCCGATCATGACCGAGACGGGCGGCTCGGCCTGGCGGCAGACCATCTTCCACCCCTTCGCCCGCACCGCCCGGCACGCCCAGGGCACGGTGTTGGACGTGCTGCGCGAGGGCAGCACGACGACCACCGACCGCTACGGTGAGATCGACGCTGTCGACGCGGTCTCCACCTGGGACGACACCACCGGGGAGATGACGGTCTTCCTCGTCAACCGCGCCCTCGACACCCCGGCCGAGGTGACCATCGACGTCGCCGGCGCGCAGGTCGGCGACATCGTCGAATGCGTCACCGTCGGCGGCACCGACCTGCATGCCAAGAACACAGCCGACGGTCCGGACCACGGCGCGCCGCGCGCCAACGGCACGGCACGCGGCGCCGACGCCAGCGTCCACCTGACTCTTCCGCCCGCGTCCTGGACCATGCTGCGACTCCGCGCCACCGAGACGACCCCGTGACCGGCTGACGAACGGGCCCGGACGCGCCCCGGCCGCGCACACCCTGGCTTCACCAGGGCCGCGCGGCCGGGGCTTCCCCACCACAGGGAGTACGGCGTCGAGCCGGCTGTTACCGGACGTCGACGGGGGTGCTCTGGGAGTCGTCGAAGAGCCGGTCGCCCTGGTGGCGGGCGACCACCGGAGCGGTCAGCTCACCATGGACGGCAGTCGGGCGACGCCGTGGTGCACCGGGGCCGACCCGAGGTGCGTGTTACCCGCGTAGAAGTCGACAGTGCCGGAGGGCGCCGCAGCGGACGCCACCCGTGCCAGGTGTGTACGCCCGGCACCGCCGGGACTCCAGCCGGCCGCCCCGGGCATGTTGCTGCTCCCTCTTCGGCGTGTGGTCAGACCGCACCGAGCGGTCGACCGACCATTCGATGGTGAGGTGAAGGGACACCAGTAACGAGCGATGCGGCGATGCGAGCGCTAACATCGTTCCCTGTCGGAAACACAACCATGAATTGCATTGACCGTCAAGGCGGAAAATGGCTCGGAAAATCGCATCCCCACCATTTGGGCGCGCTTCAGCAACACCGGGGCAACTGGCGTGCGAATTCTCTGTCGGAATGATTCTCGAAGGAATTCACGCGCCAGTCGCAGGTGGCCCGGAAACGCGCCCGGGAGAAACCGGCGGACGCCGTTATTCGACCGCTGGCTGCAACCTCCCGTCGATTCGCCGGGAGATGGCGGTGTACTCGTCGCGCAACTCCTCGGGCAGGATCCAGGCCGGGGCGTCCTGCCACGCCAGCGGGCGCAGGAACCGGCGGATCGACGTGGCACCCACCGACGTGTGTACGGCGTTCGTCGACGGCCACGGTCCACCGTGGTGCTGGGCCCACGACACCCGGACACCGGTGGGGTATCCGTCGAAGACGATGCGACCCGCGCGGGCGGCGAGCACGTCGACCAGTCGACGTACGACCTCGGCGTCGTCGCCGGGTCCGCGGTGCAGCGAACCGGTCAGCGACGGCGGGACGGCGGCCAGCGCGGCGTCGAGGTCGGCGGCGTCGTCGTAGCGGACCACGATCAGGAGCGGGCCGAAGCACTCGTCGGCGATCTCGGCGCTCAGCCCGGCGAGGCCGACCTCCAGGAGGGTCGGTGCCACTGTGAAGCCTGCCCCGGCTTCGACAGTGGGCCGCGCCGACACCCGGGCGCCGGCCCGCTCGAACTCCGTGGACCGGTTCTCGTACGCGTCCCGGATGCGCTCGTTGAGCAGGACCGTGCCCCCCGACGCGTCGACCTTCGCCCGCAGCGCGTCGACCAGGCCGTCACCACCCGGATCCGACGGAACGAACGCCAGGCCGGGCTTGGTGCACAGTTGGCCGCCCGAGTTCGTGAAGGAGCCGAACAGCCCCTCGGCGATCTGGTCTGCCCGAACGGCGGCCGCGTCGGGCAGGACGACGATCGGGTTCACGCTGCTCAGTTCGGCGTACAGCGGAATGGGGTCGGGTCGTTCGTCGATGGCCGCCTGGATGGCGCGGGCGGCGTTGACCGAGCCGGTCAGTGCCACCGCGCGGATCGCCGGGTGACGCACCAGTGAGCGACCGGCCTGCTCGCCGTACACGGTCGAGACGACACCCTCGGGCCCGCCGAGCTCGCGGACGGCCGACTCGATCGCGGCGGCGGAGGCGTGCGAGGTCAGGGGGTGGGACGGGTGGGCCTTCAGGATCGTCGGACACCCGGCGGCGAGCGCGGCGGCCGTGTCACCGCCGGCGACCGAGAAGGCGAACGGGAAGTTGCTGGCGCCGAAGACGGCGACCGGCCCGAGGGGTACGAGCATCCGCCGCAGGTCCGGGCCCGGTCCGAGTGGTGTGTCGGCGGCGTGGTCGATGGCGGCCTCGACGTACGCTCCGTCGCGCAGCACCTCGCCGAACATGCGGAACTGGAGCGCCGCCCGGGTGAGTTCCCCGTTGAGTCGCGCGTCGCTCAGCCCGGTCTCCGCCTCCGCGGCAGCGACCAGAACCTCCCGGCGGGACTCCAGCGACGCGGCGATCGCGTCCAGCAGTTCCGCCCGGCCGAGCCTCCCGCGGGCGGCCAGCCACTGCGCCGCCGCCGACGTCTGACCGGCGATCACCTCCAGCCGAGACTCGTCGGTCTCGGTGAGATCCGTCGCGCGACTCTTACCGTCGCGCGGATCGACAGTGTTGACCACGTTCACAGCAGTCCTCTCCTCACCAGATTGCCCATGAGATCGCGGACGCCGAAGTGCCAGGGCTCGCACTCCTCCGCGTGCCGCACCCGGTTGACCAGGGTCCCGAGCGCTGGGCAGCTGATCCGTACCACGTCGTCGACCTTGTGGGTGAAACCCTCACCGGGGCGGTCCCGGTCCTGGATGGGCGCGAACATGGTGCCGAGCATCAGGGCGGCGCCGTCGGGATAGTGGTGGTGCGGCCCGATCAGCTGCCGGACCAGTTCCTCGGGATCACGCGACATCTGGGTCATCTCCGAGACCGCCTCCAGGTGGAAGCCGTCCACGCCTCGAACCTCCAGGCGCACCTCGAGTTCGCGTACCCGATCCATGCCGAACCGGTCGTCGAAGAGCCGGATCAGGGGGCCGAGGGCGCAGGAGGCGTTGTTGTCCTTGGCCAGGGGAAGCAGGAGCGCCGAGCGGCCCTCGATGTCGCGCAGGTTCACGTCGTTGCCGAGGGTGGCGCCCACGATCCGGCCACTGGACGCGATGATGAGCGTGACCTCGGGTTCCGGGTTGTTCCAGGTCGACGCGGCGAGCACGCCGACCGGAACGGCGGTGCCGACGGCGGAGAGGATCTGCCCCTTGGTGAAGATCTCGGCGTCCGGGCCGATGCCGACCTCCAGGTACTGGCTCCACATGCCCTCGGCGATCAGCAGACTCTTGAGCCGATCCGCCTCCGGTGAGCCCGCCTCCAGGCTGCGCAGGTCGACACCGACGTCGGCGAGCATGCGGTGCCGGATGTCCGCCGCCAGTGCCAGGTCTCCCCGCGCCCGCTCCTCGATCACGCGCTCGATCATCGAGATCGGGAAGGTGACCCCGGCGGCCTTGAGCGCCTGGAGGTCGACCGGGGCGAGCAACCAGGGCCGGCTGCGGTCGCGGGTCGCGGCCCCCGTGTTGGCCAGTATCTCGGCGAAGTCGCCAACCCTCGGCCCGTCGAGCCCAGCCACTGTCGACGAAGGATCGGGCAGCTCACAGATGTCGCGGACGGTCGGGAACCGATGGCTGATGTCGATGACCTCGCCGGCGCGGACGGTCACCGGTGAGGGTCCGTCGCTGGACGGGTCCCAGATCCGGCCGATGAGGACGCTGTCGGCATCGTCCGGCAACGCTTCGGCGGCGGTACCGACCCAGTCCGCGGCCGACCCTCGGGGCCGTGGCAGCGTCATGAGTCGCTCTCCAGGTTGAAGTAGGACCGCTCGTCGCGGGGACGGATGTCGAAGACGGCGTCCTGGAACATCCGCAGCGGGTGCGGTGTGAACGGATGCTGCTCGATCGCTGTGAGGTCCACCTCGATGCCCAGGCCGATCCCGGTCGGGATGAGGATGTCGCCGTCGTCGGTCAGCACCAGCCGCTCGTTGGTGATCTCGGGGCGCCAGGGCACGTCGGTCGCCATGATCTCCAGGTAGCGGAAGTTGGCCAACGTGGCCCCGAGTTGCAGCGTCGCAGCGGTACTGAGTGGACCACTCGGGTTGTGCGGCGCGAAGCCCACGTAGCTGGTAGCGGCGAGCGTGGAGATGAAGGCCAGCTCGGCGATCCCGCCGGCGTGCGTCACGTCGGGCTGGACGAAGTCGACCGCCTGGCGGGCCAGCGCCGGCGCGAAGCCCTGCCGCCCGTACCACCGCTCCCCCGCGGCGATCGGCACCGGCGACGCGCGACGGATGTCGACGAGCGCGTCGAGGTTGTCCGGCGGGCAGGGCTCCTCGAACCACACCGGGTCGAACTGGGCGATCTCCCTCGCCACCTTGATGGCGTGGCGGACGTCGAAGCGCCCGTGCCCCTCGACGAACAGCTCCACCTCGCGGCCCACCGCGCCACGGACCGCGTCGATCTGGGCCAGCGCCCGGTCCAACTGGGCGGTGGTGATGGTCAGGTCGTAGTTCTCGAACGGGTCCCACTTGAGGCCCCGGAAGCCCGATTCCACGGTCCGGCGCGCGGCGGCAGCGTAGTCCTCCGGGGTGACGGCACCTGAGAACCAACCGTTCGCGTACGCGCGGACCCGGTCGCGGGTCGCGCCGCCGAGAAGCCGGGAAACCGGTACGCCGAGCTCACGCGCCGAGATGTCCCAGAGGGCCATCTCCAGCGAGCTCAACGCCGTCATGATCACCGGGCCGCCGCGCCAGTACCAGTCCCGTGCGGTCTCGTAGAGGATCTTCGAGATGTTTGTGGGATCCAGGCCCACCACCGCCTCGGCCAGCTCGGCGATGGCACCCTGGACGGCACGTTCCTTGCCCTCCAGGGTGGCCTCGCCGAGCCCGACGATGCCCTCGTCGGTGTGGACCCGCACGATGACGAGGTTCGTGCGGTAGAAGTCGACGACGAGTGTGTCGACAGAAACGATCTTCATCTTTCGGCTCAACCCTTCACCGCGCCGGCGGTCATGCCGGACACCACGTACTTCTGCACCAACAGGTAGAAGGCGACGGCCGGCAGCGTGAACAGGAAGGCGACGGCCATCACCGTCTGGATCGGTGTACCCAGCTCGCCGATGAAGTTGGCGATGCCGACGGAGGCGGGTTGCAGGTCCGGGTTGAAGATGAACGTCACAGCGAACACGTACTCGTTCCAGGCGTGGAAGAACGCGATGACAGCGGTGGCCGCGATCGACGGCGCGATGAGCGGCAGGTTGATGCGGGTCAGCGTGGTGAAGGGCCGGGCGCCGTCGGCACGCGCGGCCTCCTCCAACTCCTTCGGGATGCCGTCGATGGCGCCCTTGAGGATCAGCGCGACGATGGGCAGGACGAAGGCCGAGTTCACCAGGACGAGGCCGGTCAGCGAGTCGAGCAGTTCGAAGCGGCGGAACAGCGCGAACAGCGGTACGACCATGAGCGCCTCGGGAAGCATCTGCGTGAACAGCAGAACGACTGTCAGCACGGCCTTGCCCCAGAACGAGAAGCGGGACAGCGCGTAGCCGAGCGGGATGCCCAGGCCGACGGAGAGCACCATCGTGCCGACGGCGATGATCAGGCTGTTGAGCAGCCAACCGGCGGCCTTGCCCTCGGCGAGCGCGTCCACGAAGACCCCGAACTGGCCGAGGTCCGGCGTGAGCCGGGGCTGATCGGCGAAGAGGTCGCTGTTGCTGGACAGCGCGGTGACGAACATCCAGTACAGCGGGAACACCGCGACACCGAGCACGACGAGCACGGCGACGATCCGTGCGGTGACACCGAACCGGAAGCGCCTCATCGGACGTCCCCCTTCTCCACGGCGCGGGCGACCAGACGGCTGCCGATGACGACGATGAGCGAGATGACGACGCCGACCATGCCGATGGCCGCCGCCGAACCGAGTTCCTTCGAGTCGAAGGCCTGCGAATAGAGGTCGATGACGAGCGTCTCGGTGGCACCGACCGGCCCGCCCTTGGTCATCAGCCAGATCAGCTCGAACCGCCGGAGCGACCAGATCGTCATCAGCAGGGCCAACAGACCAACCGTCGGCTTGATGACCTGCCAGGTGACGGCCCGGAAGGTGGCCCACCGTCCGGCACCGTCCACCGTCGCGGCCTCGTTGAGATCCTGCGGTACGGACTGCAGGGCGGAGAGCAGCACCACGGAGGTGAACGGGAACAGCTGCCAGATGGTCGTGGCGAGCACCGCCGGGAGCGCGTAGCGCGGGCTGTCGAGGATGGCACCACCCGGGACGCCGAGCCCGACCGCGTCGAGGAATCGGTTCACGATGCCGTACTGCGCGTTGAGCATCCAGGTGGCGATGAGCGCCACCGCGATGCCCGGAGCGGCCCAGGGAACGGTCACCAGCGCCCGTGCCACGCCACGGCCGCGGAACTTCCTGTTGAGCAGGAGCGCGACGGCGAGCCCGGCCCCGATCGCGACGACCACGCAGGTGATCACGTAGACGACTGTGATCAGCAGGGTGCGGTGGAACTCGGGGTCACCGAAGATCCGGTTGAAGTTGTCGAGCCCGACCCACTCACTGCGGGTGGGGTTGAGCAGCCTCGTCCTGGTGAAGCTGAGGTACACCTCCTGGACGAGGGGTACCGCCTGGAAGACGAGGATGAACAGTGCGGCGGGTGTCAGGAACAGGTACGGCGTCCACTTGCTACCCAGCGGGCTGGGCCGACGCCGGGGCCGGCCTGAGGGTGTTGTCTTCGGTACTCCGGTCTGCTCGACCACAGTCATCGGATCGGTCCTTCTGGGGGGAAGGACGCCGCCGACGCACGGATCGTCGCGTCGGCGGCGTCGCCGTGTCGAGCGGTCAGCGGACCAGTTCGGTCGCCTGCTGCTGGGCGCGGTCCAGTGCCGACTTGAGGTCGGCCTTGCCCTGCAGTGCCGCGACCACGTTCTGCACGACCACCTTGCGGATGTCCGGCGTCTTGGCCTCGAACCCCAGCACGATCTGCGGCAGGCTGGTCTCGGTGAGCCCGTCGAAGACGGGGAGGAACGGCGTGGCCTTGAGCGCTTCCGCGCTGCGCTGCGTGGTGGTGGCGACGCTGCTCGCGCCGAGGATCTCCTGGAGCTTCACCTGGTTCTGCGGCTCCAGCGCCCACTTGATGAAGGTGGCGGCCTCGTCCTTGCCCTCGCTGGCCTCGTTGATCACGATTGGTGCGAGGATCGCGCCCTGCTTGCGGACCGGGAACGGGATGGGCGCGACGTTGAAGTTCAGCTTGGCGTTCTGGCCACGCGTGGCGGTCACGTAACCGCCGTTGTTGAGCTCCATCCCGACCTTGCCCTCGGCGAACATCCGCCGGAACGTGGCAGCGTCCGCGCCGCGCGGGATCACGTTCGCGTCGTACAGGTCCTTGAACGCCTGCAGGCCCTTGAGGTTCTCCGGCGAGTTGATCGTCAGGGTCTTTCCGTCGGACCACGCGCCGCCGAAGCCGTAGACGTAGTTGAAGATGTCCTGCCAGACACCGGCCTCCTCGGCCTCCGTCTGGCGGAACGCCAGGCCGAAGATGTCGCCCTTGGTCAGCGACTTGGCGGTGGAGGTGAACTGCTCGTAGCTGGTCGGCGGCGTCGGGATCAGGTCCGCGTTGTAGAACATCGCGTAGTTCGACGCTTCGAAGATGACGCCGTGCCGCACACCGTCGTGGACCATGAACTGGTCCGGCTGCTTGAGCAGGTCGTACTTGCTGGCGTCGATCACCTTGTCCAGCGGTGCGACGAGACCCGCATCCGAGGCCGCCTCGAACTCGGGCATGTCGAAGCGGACCAGGTCGGGGCCCTTGCCGCTGCCCATCTGCGTGAGCACGGTCTGACCGAAGGTCGGGTACGGCACCGCGGCGGCGGAGACCTGGACCTTGGTCTGGCTCTGGTTGAACTCGTCGAGCCACTTCGTCAACAGGGGCCCGCGGCCCGGGTCACCGAAGGTCGAGGCGGCGAAGGTCAGTTTGGTGACGCCGTCGCCGGAGTCGCCGTCGGAGCCGCAACCGGTCAGGAGGGTGGCGGCAAGGCCGAGGGCACATGTCGCCCTGGCGATGCCGAAATAAGCGCGCTTATTACCCATCGTTACTCCACTGTTACGAGATGACGTCAAGCCGATGAAATTGCAACGATCGTAGCGTCATGTGCAACGGTGTCAAGTGGCGATTGCGCATCGCGTCATCTATATTGCATAATATGCAATGACAGCGACGGCGCTACCGTCGCGCGAGGGGAGACATGGCCTTGGCGCAATCGATTCGCCGCGCGATCGACCTCATCCGTCGATCCGCGGAGCACCCGCTGTCCCTTACGGAGGCTGCGGACGTGCTCGGCGTCCACAAGTCCACAGCGCTACGCATACTGCAAACACTGGAGTCCGCGCGCTTCGTCCGCCGGACGGGCGCGGGCACCTACGTGCTCGGCAGCGGTCTGATCGAGTTGTCCGAGCTCGCACTCGGCTCGATGGACCTTCGCCAGCCCGCCGCCGCACACCTGCGTGCGCTGCAACGCGAGACCGGCCACACCGTACACCTGGCGCAACTGACCGGCGACGAGATCATCTATATCGACAAGGTGGACAGCCCGGCGTTCGACGCGGTCAAGCTGCCGTCGCGGGTGGGACGCGCGGTGTCGATCTACGCGAGCGCCGTGGGCAAGACCATCCTCGCCTACCTCCCCCGGCAGGAACGCGACAGGCTTCTCTCCCATGTCGTCTTCGAGAAGTTCACCGACACCACCTTCACCGACCACGACGCCCTGGAAGCCGAGCTTGCCCGCATCCACGACTGCGGCTGGGCCATGGACAACGGCGAGCACGACGCCTACGTGATGTGCGTGGCCGCGCCGATCAGGGATTCACGGGGGCAGGTCATCGCCGCTGCCTCGATCACGGCGATCGAGGTCATCGCGAGCCTCGACCAGCTCAAGAGCAACCTTCCGCTGCTCCTGGAGACCGCCAACAAGATCTCGTACGAGCTCGGCTACGCGCCGCCGCCCACCGTGACCAGCCCGGACGGCGAGAGCCTCTCGGCGACCTGACCACGCACGTCCCGGGCGATCACCGCGTTCTCGGCGCCGACCCGCCGATGATGCGGTGATGCTCGTCGGTCTCCATGTCGATGAAGGCCTGGATCATGCCCCGGTAGATCCGTTCGATCAGATCCGGGTCGGCACCGGCCTCGCTGGCCAACGTGCGGACCCGGGCCACCACCTGCGCCACCCGGTCGGGGGCACGGACGGCCTGATCGTCGCTCTTGAGCGGGGCGGCCTGCCGGACCAGCTTCTCCCGACGGGCGAGCAGCCCGACCAGGTCCCGATCCAGCTCGTCGATCCGAGCGCGGATCGCTGTCAACGTCGTCGCGGTCTCTGCCACGCCGGAATCGTCGCACGACAGCGACACGATCAGGGGACCCGTTCGCCGGCCGATGCGTCGAATGCCGGGTATCACCCTAATCTCGACACGTTCATGTTCGCCTCGGCACGGCAACCACGGAGGGTGACGATGGGCGGAATGCCACGGCGTCAGTTCGTCAGACTCTCCGGAACCGCCGGCGCCACCGGACTGCTGGGACTGGTCGGCGCGGACCGGGCGTTGGCCGACGGGGGCCCGACCCCCGCGCCGTCGCCGTCGACACCCGGCGGCCCCGGCGCCGCGGCCTGCCCCACACCCTCGGCCCTGTGCGGCTACCCCGCCGACACCGGTGGCAGGTACGACCTGTGGGACCGGGTCCAGGTCTGCGAGGGTACGAAGACCGGGCCGCCATTTCCCCAGTGTCTGCGGACCACTGCCACCTACGTCGTCCTCAATGGTGGGTCGGGCTCGAACCACGACTTCCTGCTCGTGCCCAGTTGCCGGATCAGCGGCATCGAGTGTCCGTTCATCACCACCGCCAGCGCGCCGAACTACTGGCTGGACGCCTGGGACAACGCCCAGCCGGGGCAGCCGGGGCACGTCGTCTATCCCCACCTCGGGCTGGGCGTCAACTCGGCCGACCCGACGATCCGTCAGCAGGACCAGCTCCACATCCACCTGGCCGGGATCCACTCGGGGATCCAGACGCAACTGAACAACCACGACAGCGCGATCAGCAACGACCCGAACCGGTGGCGCAACCAGATCGTGCCGATCTGGGGCCTGACGAGCACCGGCCTGCCCGCCCCGCGCTCGTACCGGGTTCTGCACGTCGCGAACCTGAACGGGAACCTCTTCCGGCTCCTGCTGGACAGCATCGTGCGCCCGACCGGAGCGGCCATGGCCGCGCAGATGCTGGCCGTGACGCCCCGCCTGATCGGCGGCGGCGGGTTCTACGTCCTGAACAGCGAGCCGGGCCTGCCCGTCCCGGCCGGTCAACCGGGCGGTACCGGCACCGTCGACTTCCTGTTGGCGTACGCCTGAGCCGCCCGCTCAGCGCAGCAGCGCCATCCGGTCGATGATGGAGTCGCGCAACTCCGGCGGCCAGGGGAACAGCGGCGCTGCCACGCGGAGCTGGGCGAATCCGTGCAGCCCGACCCAGAGCGCTGTCGCGTCGCCGAAGGGGTCGGCGCTGGTCGACCGTCCCGCCGCGACACAGTCCGCGAGCGTACGCCGCAAGACCTCGAAGGCCCCCATGCCGAGCACGGCGAGCTCGTCCGCCATGACGGGCGACCGCTCAAGGGCCTGCCCGGCGTCCCAGACGGCGCCGAACATCACCCGGTACTGATGGGGCCGGCGTTCGGCGAAGGTCAGGTAGGCCGCGCAGGTCGCGCGTAGGCGCTCGACCGGATCAGCGTCCTCTGGTGTGCCCAGTTCCTGCTCCAGGATGTCGAACGCGCGTTGCGCGACCGCGAGCAGGATCGAGTCCAGGTCCGGAAAGTGCGGATAGATCGACGGCGCGGAGATGCCGGCCTGCCGGGCGATCCCCCGCAGGGTCACGGCCTCGGGCGCTCCGCCCTCCAGGAGCGTCATCGCGGCGTCGACGATCTCGTCGCGCAGTTGGGCACCTTCGCCGCGCTTGTTGCGGGCCCGCGTTCTCGGTGTGGTCACCCCTTGACTTTACAGGCGTTAGGCGAGCGCGTAAGTTAACGGCTGTAAGTTGACGGACGTTTCCTCAAGAAGGAGCCTCTCATGACCACAGCGACCGCTACCCGAATCGACACCGCCGCCCCCACCCACCGCGCCGACCTTGCCGGCCGAGCGCTGGCCGCCCTCGCGTCTCTCGCCACCGGCGTCGCGTTCGTCAACGGCGTACTACTGACCATCAACGCCAGCGACGAGCGCCTGTTCATCGAGGGCTGGCGGGTCTCCAGCTTCGGCATCTTCGCCGCGCTCTTCGCCCTGCTCGCGGTCAGGCCGCGCCAGGCGGCCGGCGTCTGGGAGATCGTGCTCGCCGGCAAGGCCGCCCTCGTCGTGTTCGGCGCGCTGATCGGAGACGTTCCGGAGGCCCGCCTGTCGGCCGTCATCGACTTCGGGCTCGTCGCCGTCGTCGCCGCCGCGTACGTGCTGTGCCGCGGCTGGTTGGCATGGCGTCCCGCAACCACCAACCCGACCCGATGACGGAGACGACAATGCCCTCCACCTCGCCCTCGCGCCGCGTCGACCGGACCGTCACCATCTCGATCTGGGCGGTCCCGGTCCTGGTCGTCGGACAGTTCGCCATGCTGGCCATCGTCCCGGTCGTCCTCGCGCTGACCGTCAGCCTGCGGCACGCCCACCTACGCCGACTACGTCGCTGGACCATCGCTCTCGCCACCGCCTACGCCACTCCGCTGATCCTCTGGGCCATCGGGCCCGACCGCGCCCCGAGCCTGTCCAAGGACATGCACCCGGTCCTCGCCGCACTGATCGTGGTGGCCGCGCTGGCCGCGGCAACTGCCCTCCACCTCGGAAGGCGGCGTCCGAGCAGGCCCGACGGCTCGTCGAACGAGCGGCCGCACTCCCGGGCCGCGCCGTGACCGATCCGCTTCTCCCCTCGCGAGCGGAAGCGCCGGATCGCCCGTCGCCGTCACCCGACGGCGGCGGGCGATCCGAGCGCTCGGCAACTGCCCTGGCGGGTGGTGGGTCAGCGAAGCGGCAGCGTGGCCAGCGCCAGGTTGGGGTCGACGCCGGTGGTGTACGCGGCACTGAGCACGTAGACGGTGCGGCCGCGCACGGCCACCGAGGTCGGGTTCTGCAACCCGTCTGCCGCGGTCATCAACGTCCGGGAACGGCCGTCCGCGTCGATGCTCACCACAGTGTTCGGTCCGTTCAGCGTGGCGATGACCGTGTGGTCGCCGGCATCGACGAAAGCGAAGTCGTCGATGCCGACCAGTCCGGCCGCCGTCACCCGGACCGGCCCGGGTCGGCCGTGCCGCAACGGAATGCGCAGCAGCGTGCCCTGGTCGAGGTTGGTCGCCCAGACCGCGCCCGCTCGTACCTTGATGCCGTTGGCACCGAGGAAACCCGCCGCGGCGAGCTCGGATGCCGAGGACCACACCTCGGTGCGACCGCCTTGCAGGGGAACTGTCGAGATCGTGCCGAGCACCGAGTCCGTGAGGTAGAACCTCTTCGTCCCCATGTCGAACGCCAGGCCGTTGGGGAGGCCGTCGGCCGGCAGGGCCGCGATGCGGTGCGGCGACCGGCCGGGGCGCAGCCGGTACAGGCCCGTGGTGGCGGCGTCGCCGCTCGCGTAGAGGAAATAGATGGTGCTGTCAGCCATCCGGACAATGCCCGTGGTCAGCGCGAACCCGAGCACCGGCGTGTTGACGCCGCCGTCGGCCGGGGCCGGCAGGGTTGCCAGGACCCGTGTCCCGCCGGACGGGGTGACCGCGGCGACCTGTCGGGCGGCCGCGAAGGTGACATAGGCGGTCCCGTCCGGGCCGAGCGCGACGTTCTCCGGCAACTGCCCCTTCGCCAGGTCGAAGTGGACCGCGATCCGCGCGGGCACCGGCGCGGCCGACGCTCGGGTCGGCCCGACGCTGAGCGCCCGGGTGGTCGCGGCCGGTGCGGCGCTTGACGGCACGACCGTCACGACACCGAACCCCGCTGCTGCGACAGCGACTGCGAGGGTCATTGTTCTCTTGCGCATTTCTGTCCTTACTCACGGTGTTGTTGGTGGGCTTGAGCAGGGCGCGACGGGTCCGGCGCTCCTTGCGGAGCACCTCGTGTCGAGCCGAGGGGAGGGCGCTATCCGCGCCTGACGAGCGGCTGTGAAGCACCGGCACGGGTGGTGACGGCGCCGTGCACGAGCAACGTCATCGCGGCGTGGGATGCCGAGCCGGGTTCGGTGGTGGCGACGATTACGGTCTGGCCGGTGTCGGTGCGCAGGGCCTGCTGTGTCACGTCCATCGCGCCGACCAGCGGGTGACACATCTGGTAGACGGTGTCGCCGCCGGCCTTCACCCGGTGGTCGGCCCACATGGCGGCGAACTGCGGACTCCGCACTGTCAACTCACCGACCAGCGCGGCCATCAGCGGGTCGTCCGGGTGCTGCCCGGAAGCCATCCGCAGCGTCGCCACCACCGCGCGCGCCTTGGCGGGCCAGTCCGCGTACAGATCACGGGTGTGCGCGTCCAGGAACACCAGCCGTGCCATGTTCGGCCGCTGGTTCGGCCACTCCGGGATCTCCGGGTTCAGGTGACCGGCGAAAAGGGCGTGTCCGGCGGTGTTCCAGGCCAGCACGTCGGCGCGGCGACCGAGCACCACCACCGGTACGTCACCAAGCGTCGCCACGAGCTGGCGTAGCGCCGGGCTCACTCGCTCTGCGGCCGGGCGACGTACGGCAGGCCGGCGGCGGGTTCCGGCCGCCAACTCGCCCAGGTGGCGGCGTTCGGCGTCGTCGAGTCGCAGTGCCCGGGCGAGCGCGTCGAGCACCTCGGGTGAGGCGTTCACGGCCTGCCCCTGCTCCAGCCGGGTGTAG
This sequence comes from Micromonospora sp. NPDC050795, assembly GCF_044456785.1. NCBI lineage: Bacteria > Bacillati > Actinomycetota > Actinomycetes > Micromonosporales > Micromonosporaceae > Micromonospora > Micromonospora sp. NPDC050795. Next base: position 142,751 of record NZ_JBITGE010000005.1, read on the forward strand.
TACGAAACGCTGACCCCGGCCAGCAGCGCCAACTCCTCCCGGCGCAGCCCTCGAACCCGTCGCCGCTCACCGTACGTCGCCACGCCGGTGTCCTCCGGCCGCAGCTGGGAGCGCCGGGCCTGGAGGAAGTCGCCGAGCTGTCCTCTCGCGTTCATGACTCGAAGTATTGCGAGCCCCGCCGGCCCCAACCACTCCCTGCCAGGGGTAGGCACCGCCCGGCGAGGCGGCCCGTACGCATCGAGGCGACCCGGTGTCAGTTCGCGACGTCGCTGCTACTGACGGCGCCGACGCGAAGACCCTGATCGATGAAGCTGACCAGCCAGTTGAAGCTCTCGTCGACGGACGCGTCGATCTGGAACCCGCCGGCCACCTCCAGGGTGGCGAACCCGTGCAGGACGCTACGCAGCGTCCGCATGGCGTGGATCACCTGGCCGGGGTCGAGGTCGTACCCGCTCAGCATGGCCGCCCATGAGGCGAGCACCCGCTCGCTGGCCGGGATGAACGGGTCGTCCGGGCCGGTCGGGCGGGCGGCGTTGCTGGCCGCGTACCGGCCGGGGTGTTCCCGCACGAACGTCCGCATCGCCTGCGCTCCGGCGGCGAGGGCTTCACTGCCGGAGCGGCCCTGGATGGCGTCACGGAGGGCATCGCCGGCCTGGGTCATCCCCAGGATGGCGATCCGGTGTGCCAGGTCGGCCTGGCTGGCGACGTGCTTGTAGAGCGAGGGGGTCTTGATTCCCAGCCGTTCGGCGAGCAGACCCATGCTGAGGTTGTCGAAGCCGACCTCGTCGACCAGCGCGGCTGCGGCTTCGGTGACCGATGCCGGGGTGAGCCGCGCCTTAGGCACTGGTCAGCGTCCGGGCGAGGAAGGGCCGGGCCAGCGCGAGGACCTCGTCGGGCGTCTGGACGTGCGGGTAGTGGCCCGCGCCCTCGATGACAGCCAGCTCGCCGAGCCCTCGCGGCAGGTCGGCGAGGATGCGCTCACCTTCGGCCCGTGGGTCGGCCCAGTCCGGGTCGGCGCTGCCCTGGATCACCAGGACCGGGCAGGTGACGTTCGGCAGTTGCCGACCGGCGTCGGCCGGGCTGCTCTTGGCCATGGACTGGAGGGCCTTCATCCGGCCGGGCTCACTCATCTTGGCCTCGATGCGCGCCAGCTCACCGTGCCAGTCGGCGGGCTTGGTGGGGATCGCCACGTCGAGGTACCTGCGCCAGTTCGCCACGCTGCCCCGCACGAGCACCTGCGCCAACTGGAGGTAGCCGGCGCGGAAGCGCTTCACCCGCACCAGCCCACCCAGGTCGAAGGACTGCGCGCGGGTGAACGGTGCCAGCTCGATGATGCCGGTGATCAGCTCGGGGGCGGTGGCGGCCGCGATGGTCGCAGCGCCGCCGCTGATCGACTGGCCGATGATCACGGCCGGGCCTCCGAGGTGGCGCACGACGGCGACGAGATCACCCGCGATGTCGGTGCGGCTGTAGCCGTCCCAGCCGAGACTGGAGTCGCCGCAACCACGGATGTCGACGGTGGCGACCCGGTATCCGGCCGCGGCGAGGGCCGGCGCGACGAACCGGTAGGAGTGCCGACTGTCGCCCATGCCGTGCGCCAGGACGACAAGTGGGCCCTGCCCGGTCACCTCGTACGCGAGGGTGTTGCCGGCGATGTTCAGGTATTCGGTCATGACGTCCTCCACCAAGCTAACGTTATTAGCTAAAGGCTAACCGCATTAGCCGTGATAGGCAAGTGTCGGTCGCCGCTACTTCCCTCCGCCCATGCCGAGCTGGGGATAGAGGGCATCGGGGGCGGCTGCCGCCCCGGGCGGCCGAGCGACAGTGACTGCCGTACCGAAGTCGCTGTAGCGCAGGGACGCGTTCGGCAACCCGTTGGCCTCCGGGATCAGGAAGGTGACCAGCCGACCCTCGGTGTCCAGCGTCGCCCGGAAAGCGTGGCTGCGCGCGCCGTCCGGGAAGACGCCACCGGGAGGGGGTTGGAAGCTGATCCCGTTACCGGGGGCAACCCGGGCTACGTCGAGCGTCCCGGTGATCTGCGGGCCGTCCGCTCGTGCGGTGACGATCGCGTCGATCAGGCGGCCCGAGCCGCCGGAGTCGTTCTTGCCCGGTGCGAAGCTCAGGGCGAAGTCCGACGGCATCCGGGCCGGGTCGAGGACCATCCATCCGTGGCCGACGCCGCGCAGCAGATCGGTCCTCATGTAGACCTCGTCGTCGATCATCCGGATCTCGATGTCCCCACCCGGCGCCGAAACCTCTGCGGTCGAGCGCTTGTGGACGTTGTCGGTGCGCGACAGCGTCGTGATCTGGCTGGCGATGTCGACGTCGCTGCGATAACTCGTCTGATTGACGAATGCCGTGCCCGCCCGCAGCAGGCCGATCGCCTCGGCCGTCGCGGTGGCATCGGCGCTGGCGGTCGACACCGGGGCGGATTCAGGTCTGGGTTCGCTCTCCGTCGGCGCGCCGACGGAACAACCAAGCAGGAGCAAGCCCGCAGAAATGCCGGCCAGTGTGGCTCGACGTGTCATGCCCGTCACGGTAGGCCGACCTGGCAAGGCGGTTGACCCGTATAGTTCCGCGATGGAAACGGACACGGTGCGACAGGCTTACACGTCCGTCGCGGAGCTCTACATCGAGCTGTTCGGCACGAGCCAGCAGGTGGACGCCGACGACCTCGCTCTCATCCGGCGACACCTGGGCAGCCGACCCGGCCGGGTGCTCGATCTGGGGTGCGGGCCTGGCCACCTCACCGGATACCTTTGTGAGTTGGGCGTCGACGCGGCGGGGATCGACCTGGTTCCCGAGTTCATCGCCCATGCGCGGGCGGCCCACCCGGGCGTCGAGTTCCACCTCGGCTCGATGGAACACCTCGATATCGCCGAGGACTCCGTCGACGGCGTCCTCGCCTGGTACTCGTTGATCCATCTTCCGCCGCCCGAGTTCGACGGCATGCTCAAGGAGTTCCGGAGGGTGCTGGTCCCGGCCGGGCGGTTGGTCCTGGGCGTCTTCGACGCCGAGGAGGTCGGCACCTTCGACCACAAGGTCCTGACCGCCTACCGCTGGCCGGTCGACGAGATCTCCGAACGACTTGGCCGGGCCGGTTTCCGCGAGGTGGAACGCCTCCGGCGGCCCGCCACCGACGAGCATCGGTCGCTTGCCGCCATCGCGGCGATCGCGGTGTGAGGACGCCGAGGGCCGGCCTCCCGTCCTGGGAGACCGGCCCTCGCCCAGCTGACCACCCGAATTCGGGCGGACGTCAGCACTCAGGCGTTGAGCTTCCCGGCGATCGTGACGACCCGCTCGGCCATGTGGTCGAGCGCGGCGAACTGGGCGTCGCCCAGCGGGGCGTCGTTGCTGCCGCCGGTGACGTGCGAGACGCCGTACGGGTTGCCGTCGGCGAACTTCAGCGGGTCGGTGTAACCCGGGGCGACGACCAGACCCCCGAAGTGGTGGATGGTGTTGTAGAGCGCGAGAAGAGTCGACTCCTGGCCGCCGTGCGCGGTCATGGAGGCGGTGAAGCCGGCGTACACCTTGTTGGCGAGCTGGCCCTGCGCCCACTGCGGACCGAGGGTGTCGAGGAACTGCTTGAGCTGGCTGGCCACGTTGCCGTAGCGGGTGGGCGTGCCGAACAGCACCGCGTCCGCCCAGACGACGTCGTCGGCGGTCGCCTTCGCCTCGTCCTTGGTGGCGTCGAAGTGCTGGCTCCAGGCGGCGTTGGAGGCGATGGCCTCGGCCGGGGCGAGCTCCGGAACCTGACGCAGACGCACCTCGGCGCCAGCCTTCTCGCCAGCCTCGGCGAGGCGCTTGGCCATCGCGTGCAGAGTGCCGGTGGACGAGTAGTAGATGACGGAGAGCTTGGTCATCGGAGGCATCCTTCCCAGAAAGTAGTTGCCGCTGGTAAATTTGCGGCCGCAACAATTTCGACCTTAGCAGCCTCCTCGCGGCGGTCCCAACCTCCTGACCATGCCCACCTGCGTGACGGAGCACACCAGGAGACGGGCTCAGGCCGGTGAAGAGTGTGCCCAGCGCCTCTGCGCCAGGGGTTCTCGTGTAGGTGAGTGAGATGTCGATCGCTGAATACGTCGTGCCGGTATTTCGTGAGAACCAAGTCAGCATGCAGGGCGGAAACGCAGTGTCTGCCAGTGCGAACGTCCCCCAAATCGGCCGTATAGCAATCGCAGACTGTGGTGGTGCAGCTTCAGGTACAACTACCGCGTCTATCCGACGTCGGGCCAGCAGGAAGCGTTGGCGCGGGCGTTCGGGTGCGCGCGGGTGGTGTTCAACGATGGGCTGCGCGCACGTCAGCAGGCGCGGGAGGCTGGCCTGGCCTATGTGACGGACGCCGAACTGTCCCGAAGGGTCACGGCGGCGAAGCTTACTCCGGAGCGTGCGTGGCTGGGTGAGGTGTCGTCGGTGGTGTTGCAGCAGGCCCTCGCGGACCTGAACACCGCCTATCGCAACTTCTTCGCCTCAGTGTCTGGCAAGCGCAAGGGCCGCAGGGTGGCTGCGCCTCGGTTCCGGTCGCGCAAGGACAACCGGCAGGCGATCCGGTTCACGACCAACGCCCGGTTCAAAGTGCTGGACAACGGACGGCTCAGGCTGCCGAAGATCGGCGACGTGCAGGTGCGCTGGTCGCGGACGCTACCCGCCATGCCGACATCGGTGACGGTGATCCGGGACGCGGCGGGTCGGTACTTCGCGTCGTTCGTCGTGCAGACCACCGACGAGGCGCTGCCGTCGGCCGCGTCCGAGGTGGGTATCGACCTGGGCCTGACGCACTTCGCGGTCATGTCCGACGGCACAAAGGTGACCGCGCCGAAGTTCCTGCGTCGCGCGGCACGCAAGCTGAAACGGTTGCAGCAGAACCTGTCGCGCAAGCAGCGTGGCAGTCGCAACCGTAAGAAGGCCGTTGTGAAGCTCGCCCGTGCTCATGCGAGGGTGACCGACACACGGCGGGACTGGCAGCACAAGCTGTCCACGGCGATCATCCGCGACAACCAAGGGCGGTGTACGTCGAGGACCTGTGCGTGACCGGGCTCGGCCGCACACGGCTGGCGAAGTCGGTGCACGACGCCGGGTGGACGCAGTTCACGACCATGCTGGAGTACAAGGCCGCCCGGTTCGGACGCACCTTCGGCCGGGTGGACCGGTTCTTCCCGTCCACCCGCATGTGCTCGGACTGCGGCCGGGTCAACGACAAGATGGCGCTGAATGTTCGTGTGTGGGTCTGCCCATGTGGCAGTCACCACGACCGGGACGTGAACGCCGCCAGGAACATCAGGGCCGCCGGACGGGCGGACCTCAACGACCGTGGAGCGCAGATAAGACGGGCAACCCTGCCGGCACCGCGCAGCGAAACGGTAACCCATCGGGAGCTAGCCCCTTCGGGGATGCAGCAGACCGGAATCTTCGCCCTTCAGGGCGCAGAGGACGTCAATGGTTCCGCGTCTGGGACCACGTCCGGGCCCAGTCGCCGCTTCGGAAGGCTCCGAAGGTGACCGCCGAAGGTCGCCGTGACTTTCGGCGGCACCACCCGGGTGGTCGCCCTCCATAGTGGTGCGGCCGTCGTCGAGCTGCCGACCGGCGGGCTGCCCACCACTGGCTGTCCGTCCGAACCGTCAGCTCACGCCCCGAACCGCCTCGATGATCGTCTCGGCGACCTCACTCGGCCGGGCCACCGCCATCGCGTGCGACCCGCCGACGACCTCGCGCTGCCCCCGGGGGTTGGCCCGCTCGGCCATGAAGCGATGCGCCTCGGCGGGGATGTTCTTGTCGGCGTCGCCGAACACGAACCAACTGGGCAGCGATCGCCAGGCGGGGTCGCCGGTGAGCTTGTCGCCCAGGCCCTGTTCGGTGATCGGCCGCTGGGTTCGGGCCATCAGCGCGGCCATGTCGTCCGACGCGTCCGCGCAGAACTGGGCGTGGTACTGCTCCTGGCCGATCGCCACCTCGTTCCCACCGGTCGACACCGGGTACTGCACCAGCGTGTCGGCGAGGGTGCTGCCGGGGAACTTCGCGGACAGCGTCAACGCCGACTCACCGGTGTCCGGGGCGAAGGCGTTGACGTACACGAGAGCCCGCACCGAGGTGTCTCCGGCTGCGGCCTGCGTGATCACCATGCCGCCGTACGAGTGGCCGACGAGGACGACCGGACCGCCGATCCCCCGCACGACATCCTGCACGTACGCGGCGTCGCCCGCCACGCTACGCAGCGGGTTCGCGACGGCCACCGAGTCGTACCCGGCGCCCAGCCGCTCGAGCACACCGTTCCAGCTCGCCGACTCGGCGAATGCGCCGTGCACGAGCACGAGCGTGGGCTGTGGATCAGGCATGACAGGTGCCCCCTCACTCCGTGAAGCTGTTACCGCAGGTCGCACTGGTACGCCTGGATACCCGTCACGCGAGTGTGAAACGTCGGGTCCGAGCGGCTCGCCGATGGCCTCGTCCGCCCGCCAACGACCACCCGGATACACGGGGTCGCCCGCCCGCACGCCGGACCGTATAGTGAGTTCCATTATGGGACTTACTACCTTCTGGCGGTGGTGGGTGGCCGGCACGACCAGCCACCTCGGCTCGGCGGTGGGCGCGGTGGCGCTGCCGCTCACCGCGCTGACCGTGCTCGACGCGTCGGCCTTCGAGATGGGTCTGATCACGGCGGCGGGCTATCTGGCGTACCTTCTGATCAGCCTGCCGGCGGGCGTGATCGTGCAGCGCGTGCCGCTGCGCGGCATGCAGGTCGCCCTGGATCTGGTCCGGGCCCTCTCCATCGCGTCGGTCCCGCTGGCCTGGTGGTTCGACATGCTGACGGTGGCCCAGCTGATCGCTGTCGCCCTGGTGGTGAGCTTCGCCAACGTGCTGTTCGACGTGGCGAACCAGACGTTCCTGCCGGAGATCGTGCCGGCCGCGCAGTTGCAGGCCCGAAACAGCCTCACCTCCGGCACGCACGCCGCCACCGCGCTGGGCGGGCCGTCCCTGGGCGGTCTCGCGGTGCAGGTGCTGGGTGCGGTGCCGACGCTGTTCGTGGACGCCGTCAGCTATGTGCTCTCCGCCGTGTTGCTACGCACCCTTCCGGCCCGGCGGGTGCAGCGACCGGCAGAGCGGCCGCCGATGGTCACGATGATCCGTGAGGGCTGGCACTTCGTGCTCCGGCACCCGATCATCGGACCGGCCATGTGGGACGCCACCGCGACGAACTTCGTCAACGGCGCCATGCTGGCCCTCTTCCCGTTCTACCTGGTGCGGGAGCTGCACGCGTCGCCGTTCATGGTCGGGCTGCTGCTCGCCGCCGACGGCCTCGGCGCGCTCATCGGCGCGGCGATGACGACCCGGTTCACCGATCGGTTCGGCACCGCACGCGGCCTGATCGTCGCGGCCTTCGTCGGCGTGGTCGGCGCGCTCATCATCCCGCTGGGCACCGGCGTCGCCGCGTTCCTGGCCTTCGCCGTCGGGAACCTCATCTTCTCAAGTTCCAATGTGGTGCTCAGCGTGACCACCCGTACGTACCGGATGATCGCCAGCCCGCCGGAGCTGCTGTCCCGGGTGATCGCCACGGTCAAGTTCGTCTCCTGGGGTGCCATCCCGGTCGGCGGCCTGCTCGCCGGCATCCTGGCCGGGCCCCTCGGCGCCCGTACCACCCTGCTGATCTTCGGGGCGCTCACCGTGCTGTCCCCGATCATCTACCTGTCGACGCCGATCCGGCGACTGCGTGACCTGCCGCTCGACGCCACGCCGACACCCACCGAGGCACGGGTGTGAACCATCCCGATGCGCTCCCGATCTGCCCACATCGCTCACCGGATATCGACAGGAGGTGTAGCCCTCGATCCTCCGGGGCAAGAACCCGCCCATGGCGGGAACGGCAGGGTGCGCAGGTCATCCGCACGGCCAGCAGCACCCGACCCCTGATCCGGGGCAGGTAGGGCTGGCGATCCCACTGACGGCAGTCTGCGGCTGATGCGGCTGAGGCACAGCCTCCCCCCGGTGGCGCTCGGCGCGGTGGCGCTCGGCGCGGCTCTGGGTGCCGACCCCGCCCACGCCGACACCCCGTCGCCGTCACGGCTTCCCCTGGTGGGGGTCGCCACCTCGCCGGAGGCCATCAAGGTTTCGGTGGCCGACGTGGTCGAGGTGGATCTGACCGTCCCCCTGCCCCTGCCGACCGCTGTCGTCTCCCTGCCGGTGCCTCTACCGTCGCCGGACCCGCTGCCCCTGCCCTCGGATGTTCCGGTGCCGACACCGTCGACCGGCCCCTCCACCGCCCGGCCAAGTCGGCCGGCTGGCACCCCCTCGTCGTCGCCCAAGGCCACACCGGCACCGTCCACCTCGGAGTCCCCGAAGGCGCGGGCCGACTCGCGGCCACCGCCGAGACCGCAGACGCGCGTGCCGGTGACGGTGTCCCGGGGCGGCGCGGACGGCGCGTCCGACGGCGAGGCGTCGAGGCAGGCGAGGAAGACGGTGGCCGCCGTCACCGGACAGCGGCCCAACCCGCCCGCCCGGCCCGCACCGGGGCCACCGGCGTTCGTACTGGCGCTCGCGTCCGCACCGACCGGCGTCGGTGCCGGCGGCGCCGATCCACCCACCTCGACGGCCGAGGCTCCGCCGCCCACCTCGCCTCTGCGCGCAGGGCCCACGGTCACCGCCGTCGACAAGCGCGCTACCAGCCGACCCGTCGAGCGAGGCCCTCCTCCGCCCCGACAACTCCTGATCACCCACTCGCGTCCACGACGTTGATCAGGAGAGGTTCATGGAAATCGCCGTTATCTGGATCCCCGCCGACATCGAGCCGTCGGAGCCCGTCGTCGCGAGGTGTCTCAGCCACCTCCGCCGACACTCCTACCGATTCGCAGGAGTCTTGCGGGCCCCCTGGGAGACCATCGAGCAGTCGATGATCGACGAAGAGGTGGATGTCGTCGTCATCGCCGACTTCGGCCACCTGCCGCCGGACCGGTCCCCCCGGATCGAGCTGGCCACCGCGCCCGACGTCGACGAGGGCCGAACGGTTCCGGATTCACCGCTCGACTGACACCACGAAGCGCCCCGTCCGCTGCGGACGGGGCGCTTCGTCGGCCTGACGAGAGCGCCGCCCCGGCACAAGCCGCTGCGCGCGCCTGGACACGGTTCGGTCAGAATGTCGGGCGGCGGCGTCCTGGTGCCAACACCGCAACGGGTAGGGAGCAGACCCATCGGCAACTCCGACACGATCACGCTGTGGCGGCCACCGGGCAGGCCGAGCTCGACCTCGTGGCGGCGGCCGGCTGGCGGGCCTGGCCGCCACGACGGGTGGGAGGACGCCGTCCAGCTGGCCGACGATGTCCGCCAGCTCATCGACCGCGTCGAGGCGGGCACGTTCGCATTCGATCTGGAGACCTGACCTCCGACCGGGTGACGAGCACCTGACCGGATCAGGGCGCCGCCGCGGACCCGAGGGTCAGGCCGCGACGGCCGCCCGTACGTCGTCGTCGGCGGCGCGCAGCCGAGCGGCGGCCTCCTCGGCGGTGCAGTTCGCCAGCAGCAGCACGATGGCCGTCTTGGCGTGCCCGTGCGCCGCCGCGAGCGCCCGCGCGGCGGTGTCGAGATCGGTGTCGGCGGCGTCGGCGACGATCCGGCGCGCGCGGTCGACGAGCTTCTCGTTGGTGGCGTTCATGTCCACCATCAGATTGCCGTAGACCTTGCCGAGCCGGGCCATCGTGGCCGTCGAGAGCATGTTGCAGACCAGCTTCTCGGCGGTGCCGGCCTTGAGCCGGGTGGAGCCGGTCAGCACCTCGGGCCCGGTGGGCACCTCGATGGCGACGTCGGCGTGCCGGCTGGTCACCGCGTCGGTGTTGCAGGCCACCGAGACGGTCGCCGCGCCAAGCGCGCGGGCATGATCCAACCCACCGACCACGTACGGGGTACGGCCGCTGGCGGCGAGCCCGACCACCGTGTCACGGGCGGTCAGGCCGACGGCGTCGAGGTCGGAGACGGCGCGGGTCGGGTCGTCCTCAGCGCCCTCGACGGCGACACCGAAGGCTCGTGCCCCGCCGGCGAGCAGACCGACGACCCGCTCGGGCGTCGTACCGAAGGTGGGTGGGATCTCGACGGCGTCGAGCATGCCGATCCGGCCGCTGGTGCCCGCGCCGAGGTAGATCAGCCGTCCGCCCTGACGGAGCGAGGCCACGATGACGTCGACGGCGGCGGCGATGTCCGGCACGGCCCGGCGGACGGCGGCGGCGACGGTCTGGTCCTCGTCGTTCATCGCGAGAAGCAACTCGGTGGGAGACATCCGGTCGAGGTCGCCGGTCTTGTCGTTGCGGGTCTCGGTGCCGAGGGTGCTGAGGTCCACGGGGTGCTCGTTCCTCTCGCTGGTGTGCAGTCGCCGGCCGGCGGGGAGAGGGCTCCGGCGGCGGCTCGTCGTCGAGCGCGTCTCGCGACCCGCCGCCGCGGCCAGGCCGAGGGCGCAGCTGCGAACAGTCCCCGTATCAGCAGGCTGAAACCACAGCGTAACCAGCCCGGACGGGCAGTGGCAAAAAGTTTCGAGTTAGGCTGGCTCAACGTCACTTATTGACAACCGCTGGTTGGGAGCGAGCCGTGCGTCAACTCGACCTCGTCGTGATCGTGCTGTACCTCGTGGTGATCGCCTTCGTCGGACTACGCCTGTCCGGTAAACAGAAGTCCGCCAAGGACTACTTCGTGGGCGAGGGTCGGCTGCCCTGGTGGACCGTCTCGTTCTCGGTGGTTGCCACCGAGACCAGCGTTCTGACCGTGATCAGTGTTCCCGGCGGCGCCTACAGCGGTCAGGGCTTCGGCAACGTCGAGCTGGCCCTGGGTTACGTCATCGGTCGGGTCGTGGTGGCCGCGGTGCTCATCCCGCTCTACAAGCGGGGTGGGTTCGTCAGCGCCTACCAGTACCTCGGTGAGCGGTTTGGCCTGAAACTTCAGGGCCTGGCGTCGGTGACGTTCGTCTTCACCCGCCTACTCGCCGAGGGTGTACGGCTGTTCGCCTCGGCCATTCCCATCAAGCTTCTTCTCGACGAGTTCGGGCTGAATGTCGGCTATCAGGCGATCATCATCGTCCTGACGCTCATCACGGTGGTCTACACCTACCTCGGTGGCATCAAGGCGGTCATCTGGACCGACGCCATCCAGATGGGGCTGTACCTGGGCGGGGCCATCCTGGCCATCGCGGTGCTCAGCCACGCCGTCGGCTTCGACGGCTACTCGCAGGCGCTGGACGCCGGTAAGTTCCAGCTCTTCGACACCAACGTCAACCTCGCGCACGTGCTCACCAGCCCGTTCGCCCTGCCGACCGCCATCATCGGTGGCGCGATCTTCGCGATGGCCAGCCACGGCTCGGACCAGCTGATCGTGCAGCGCATCCTGTCCACCCGCACGCTGCGCGAGGGACAGAAGGCGATGATCTCCTCGGGCATCTTCGTGGTGATCCAGTTCGCGGCATTCTCCCTGGTCGGCGCGCTGCTGTGGTCGTACAACAAGGGTCAGACCTTCAAGGAACTCGGCCTGGCCAGCAGCGACAACCTCTACCCGAGCTTCATCCTGCACGCCCTGCCGGTGGGCATCTCGGGTCTGCTGGTGGCCGGTATCCTCGGCGCCGCGATGGGTTCCTTGTCCTCGGCGCTGAACTCGATGTCGAACTCCACGGTCGCCGACTTCATCCACAGCTTCTTCCGCACGGTGCCGTCCGACGACACGATGCTCCGGCTCGCCCGGGTGATGACCCTGGTCTGGGCGGTGCTGATGGCGATCTTCGCCTGCGCGTTCAGCTCCAGCACCGGAAACGTCTACCTGACCGGTCTGACCATCGCCGGCTACACCTACGGGGCGCTGCTCGGCGCCTTCCTGCTCGGCCGTCTCGTCAAGCGGGCCAACCAGGTGGACGCGGTGATCGCCTTCCTGGTCACCGTGGCGGTGATGACCTACATCGTCCGCTACGTCAAGATCGATGTGACGACGGCCGGAACCACCACCGCCACCGCCATCGCCGCGCAGTGGCTGGTCCCGATCGGCGTTTTGATCACCCTGGTCGTCGGCGCGGTGTCCAGCCGGTTCCACCCGGCCCCGGAGACGCCGTACGACCATGGACGTACCGACGAGGTCGACGACGACGCGGCGGCGGCGCCCGCCGGCCGGGCGTGAAGGAGGACGTGATGCGCGTGATCGGCCTGATGTCCGGAACCTCCTACGACGGCATCGAAGCCGCAGCGGCCGAGTTCGAGCTGATCGGCGACACAGTGCGGATGCGACCGCTGGGCCGGCTCAGCCACCCCTACTCGGACGAGTTGCGCACGCAGATCGCCGCGGCCCTGCCGCCGGCGGCGACCACCACCGAGGCGATCTGCGTGCTGGACACCGGCATCGGTCAGGCCTTCGCCGAGGCCGGCGCGCGGGCCCTCGCCCAGCTGTGCGACGGCAACGCCGACCTGGTCGTGTCGCACGGGCAGACGATGCATCACTGGGTGGAGGATGGCAGGGTTCGGGGCACTCTCCAGCTGGGTCAGCCGGCCTGGATAGCGGAGGCCATCGGCCTTCCGGTCGTGGCCGACCTGCGCAGCCGCGACGTGGCCGCCGGCGGCCAGGGCGCCCCTCTGGTCGCCCTGTTCGACACACTGCTGCTCGGTGGCCTACCCGGCGTCCCGGCCGCGCTGAACCTGGGCGGCATCGCCAACATCACTGTCGTCGCGCCGGACGCGGACCCACTCGCCTTCGACACCGGCCCGGCGAACGCACTCCTCGACGCCGCCGCCCGCCACTTCAGCGGGGGCACCGAGGAGTACGACAGGGACGGGCGCGGGGCCGCTGCCGGGCAGGTGAACCCGGACCTGCTGCGGCGGCTGCTCGACGAGCCGTACTACCGGCTGCCCGGCCCGAAGAGCACCGGGAAAGAGCTGTTCCATCTGCCCTACCTGCTCGCCGCCCTCGCCGACGCGCCCACACCGGATCCGCAGGACGTGCTGGCCACGCTCACCCGACTGACGGCGGTCACGGTGGCCGGCGCCTGCCGCGACCACGGCGTCACCCGGCTCGTCGTCTCCGGCGGCGGCGCACACAACCCGACCCTGATGCGCATGCTCGCCGACGAGCTGCCCGGCGTCCAACTGTCCTCCAGCGACGACCTGGGCATCGCGTCGGACGCCAAGGAGGCGCTGGCCTTCGCGCTGCTGGGCTACCTGACCGTGCACGGGCTGCCGGGCACCCTGCCCTCGGGCACCGGAGCGCGGCACGCCTCGGTGCTCGGCAGCATCACCCCCGGCCGGCAGCCGCTGCGGCTGCCGGCTGCGGCCAGCACCGCCCCCGCCCGGTTGCTTGTCGTCGCGTCTCCGGTGGCCGACTGACCATCCCTTCTCGGAGGATCCGCCCATGAGCACCGTCGTACCCGTGCCGCCGCCGAGCGCGGCCGGCGCTCGCGCCCGCGAGGTCGCCGAGCTGCTGCGCTCGCGTCTCGACGATCCGAACCGGGCCAGCGCCGAGCTGCCCCGGAGGCTGGCGGCGGCACACGACGCCTCGCCGTACCTGTTCGAGCCGCAGGCCGTGGTCCGCGCCGCCTCGGCCGCCGAGGTGGGGGCACTGATGGCCGGGGCCCGCGAGGCCGGCGTGCCGCTGACCCTGCGCGGCGGCGGTACCAGCCTGGCCGGGCAGGCCGGCGGCGCGGGCGTGCTGGTCGACGTCCGCACCGACTGGCGTCACGCCGAGGTCCTCGACGACGGCCGCCGCATCCGGCTCCAGCCGGGCCTGACGATCCGGCAGGCCAACGCCCGGTTGGCCCGCTACCGACGCCGACTCGGCCCGGACCCGGCCAGCGAGGCCGCCTGCACGGTGGGCGGCATGGTGGCCAACAATTCCAGCGGGATGACCTGCGGCACCACCGACAACGCGTACCGCACCATGGAGTCGCTGCGCTTCGTGCTCCCGTCCGGCACCGTCGTCGACTCCGGCGCCCGCGACGCCGACGACCGGCTGCGGGCCGACGAGCCCGAGCTGCACGCCGGGCTGCTGCGCCTGCGCGACCGGGTGCGCTCGACGCCGGGGTCGCGCGCCACCATCGAGCGGCTGTTCGCCATGAAGAACACCATGGGGTACGGGCTGAACTCCCTGCTCGACCACAGCACCCCTGTCGAGATGCTCGCCCACCTGATGATCGGCAGCGAGGGCACGCTCGGCTTCGTGGCCGAGGCCGTCTTCCGTACCGTCGAGATCCACGACCACGCCGCCACCGGCCTGCTGATCCTGCCCGGTCTCACCGCCGCCACCGACGCGCTGCCGGCGCTGCTCGCCGCCGGTGCCCGTACCGCCGAGCTGCTCGACGCGGCCGCGCTGCGGGTCAGCCAGCGCGACCCGGGTGCCAGCACGGCCCTGCGCGGGCTGACGGTCACCGGGCACGCCGCGCTGCTGGTGGAGTTCGCCGAGGACAGCGCGGAGCAGTTGGCCGCGACGCTGGCCGACGCCCGGCCCGTACTCGACCGGCTGCCGGCCGTCACCGGCACCGAGCTGACCCGCGACCCCCGCGAACGGGCCAACCTCTGGCACCTGCGCAAGGGCCTCTACACCGCCGTCGCCGGGGCCCGCCCGCCCGGCACCACGGCCCTGCTGGAGGACGTCGCGGTGCCGATGCCACGCCTGACCGGCACCTGCGACGGGCTGATCCGCCTGTTCGACAGGCACGGCTACCCGGACGCGGTGATCTTCGGACACGCCCGGGACGGCAACCTGCACTTCATGCTGACCCAGTCCTTCGACACCGCCGCCGAGATCGACCGCTACGCCCGGTTCACCGACGACATGGTCGACCTGGTGCTCGCCGAGGGCGGGACGCTCAAGGCGGAGCACGGCACCGGTCGGGCCATGGCGCCCTTCGTCCGCCGGCAGTACGGCGACGAACTGTACGACGTGATGCGTGAACTCAAGCGGTTGTGCGACCCGAGCGGCCTGCTCAACCCAGGTGTGCTGCTCAACGACGACCCGACCGTGCACCTGCGGCAGCTCAAGGCCGTCCCGACGGTCGACCCCGAGCTGGACGCCTGCGTCGAGTGTGGCTACTGCGAGCCGGTCTGCCCCACCGCCGACGTCACCACCACACCCCGGCAGCGCATCGTCCTGCAACGGCAGATCGCCCTCGCCACCGCCGCCGGCGACGAGGAGCGCCGCCGGGAGCTCACCGCCGACTACGAGTACGCCGCGGTGGACAGCTGCGCCGCGGACAGCCTCTGCGTCACCGCCTGCCCGGTCGGCATCGACACCGGAGCGGCGATGAAACGGCTGCGCGCCGAGCGGCACAGCCCTCGCGCCCAGCGCACCGCCCGCACCGCCGCGAAGCACTGGCAGGCCGCCGTCACGGGCGTCCGGGTGGGGCTGACCGCCGCGCACGCCGTGCCGACACCGGTCACCCGCGCCGCCACCGGGATGATCCGTGGGCTCGGCGCCACGGAACTGGTGCCACTGTGGACCGACGACATGCCGCGTGCCGGCGCTCCCCGCCCCACCCCGCGCAGCGCGCCGGACGCCCAGGCGGTGTTCTTCGCGGCCTGCGTCGGCAGTCTCTTCGCCCCCGAGGACGGCTCGTCCGGCGGGTCGGCGGCGGCGTTCCTGCGCCTCTGCGAACTGGCGGGGGTGCCGCTCGTCGTACCGACCGGCACGGCGGGCCTGTGCTGCGGAACCCCGTGGCAGTCCAAGGGTTACCCCGCCGGCCACCGCGAGATGGCACAGCGGACCCTGGAGGCGCTCTGGACGGCCAGTGACGAGGGTCGCCTGCCTGTCGTGTGCGACGCGTCATCGTGCACGCACGGGTTGACGCAGCTGACCGCCGCGCTGGCCGAGGAGGATCAGGCACGCTACGGCGCGCTGCGCTTCGTCGACAGCGTGACCTTCACCGCCGAACACCTCCTGCCGGCGCTTCCGCAGCCCCGGCGACTGGGATCGCTGGCGCTGCACCCCACCTGCTCCACCGTGCACCTCGGCGGCATCGACGACCTGCGCGCGGTGGCCGGGGCGGTCGCCGACACCGTCACCGTGCCGGACAGTTGGGGGTGCTGCGCCTTCGCCGGTGACCGGGGGCTGCTGCACCCCGAGGTCACGGCCGGCGCCACGGCGGCGCAGGCCGCCGAGATCAATGAGCGCGACCACGACGCGTACGCCTCCTGCAACCGCACCTGCGAGATGGGCATGAGCCGGGCCACCGGCCAGCCGTACCGGCATGTGCTCGAGGTGCTCGTCGAGGCGATCGAGCCGCTGGGCTAACCGGCGCGTGCCCATGAGAGCGCCGCCCGCCACGGATCTGCGGCGGGCGGCGCGTTCGGTGCGTGAAACCCTCAGGAGAGGGCGATGTCGCGGTAGTAGTAGCGCAGGATCGCCTGGTAGCTCTTGCCCTCGTTGGCGAGGTCACGCGAGCCGTACTGCGACAGCCAGTCCCCGTCCACCCAGCCACCGCATGCGGTCGTCGTCGCACAGTAGTGCGCCCGCAGGATGTTGCCGCTCCGGGTCATCCGGGCCGACCAGGTCCGGTCCACCGCGGCGGACGTCGACGTCTGCGCCGTCGACGGCCGGTAGACCTGGTCACCGGTGTCGTCCCGAACGCCGTAGCACTGCCCGCCGGACGTCTTCCGGGTCGAGTGCAGCGCCCAGTACCAGCCGTAGCTCTTGACGGCCATCGCACCGGCGTCCAGCGAGGCGGACGGCCAACTCGTCACCCACTCGTTCGGGAAGACGTTCTTGACGTACGTCTTGAAGTCGACCCGGTCGACCCGGCCGAGACTGACCCGGTAGACGAGGATGGTGCTCGGCAGCTTGCTGTTGGTGCCGTCGGTGCTACAGCCCGTCGGCCCGCTCAGCAACTCGTGCGAGGCGTTGTTGTTCTTCAGCGTGGCGTTGAGGTTTCCCTTCGCGCCGGACGTGAAGTCCTGGCTCGCACCGGCGAAGTTGCTGTTGAACCAGACCCGCACGGTCTTGCCGGTGCGGTTCCACACCGACGCGGCGGCGGCGCACCAGCCTGCATCTCGGTAGCGCGCGCCGGCTCGCCGGGACGGTGGTCCCGGCGGGTCCGGCCTCACGGGCAGGGTGTCCGCGCGCAGACGTCGACGACCGTGCCGGTGAGCAGGAAGACCGCCTTCTGTTTCTGGGCTCCGGCCTGGGCGCGGGGGAACTCGTGCGGATCGTCGCCGTACTCCGGCCCCGCCGGGGAGAGGTTGGTCGGTGGCGGCGCGTACGCCGCGCCGCTGTTCCAGATCACGATCGCCGAGCCGGTGTACGGGTAGTGGCGGATCGGCGTGATGCCCCAGTACGGCCGCACGTCCAGTGACCAGCCGTCGGCGAGCGCGGGGGTGTGCAGGCGCGCGCCGATGGTGCGCGCCTGCACCTCCGCCGCGGCGGGCGAGACCTGCTGGTCGCCGAAGGCCACGTGCATCAGCACCTGGTGCGCCGGCGTACGCGGCAGCGGCAGGTCGGTCATGTGCTGGGCGTACCCGTTGGCCTCGGACCGGTCCCACAACATCTGCAGCAGCGCGAGGACCAGCTGTTGGTCGACCTTGTCCGGGTAGTAGCCGTCCAGCACGCTCTGGAACGGTGCGAAGTCCACGCTGCGTTGCAGCAGCGTGGAGTAGTTCATCGCCGGTACGCCGAGCACCGACCGGGTCCAGTCCTGGGCGATGGCGGTGAGGGCACCTCCGTTGATGCCGCCCTGGCTGTTGCCGTCGTAGTGCAGCCCGCCGACGCGATCGATCAGCGGCCGGGCGGTGGCGTCCCGAAACGCCGGGTGGGCGGCGAAACCAGCCGGGTGGATCATCGCGCGTCCCAGGAAGAGGAAGTTCAGGAAGCTCTGCTGCAACCGGTCCGCCACCGCGGGGAAGACGCTGAGGTCGGTGAAGGCGTTGGCCACGAAGGGAACGTCGGCGGCGGCCATGCCGATCCAACTGGTCGCGCAGAAGGTGAAGTTGTGGGTGTTGGACATCGTCCTGACGTTGCCGGCGTTGATCTCGGTCGGTCGGCCGAGCAGTCCGTGCCCGTAGAGCGAGAGGTGGGCCGGCCGGGCTGCCGAGGCGCTGCGCGGGATGTTGCAGACGAAGTCGGCGGCCAGCGTCGCGCCGGATGGTGTGGGCAGGGCGTTCGGCGTGGACGGCGTCCCGGCGCCGCCGGCGGGCCCGTAGTGCAGGCGCGAGCCGGGCCCGCCGTCGCCGGTCAGATAGGACGGTACGCCGACGGTGCCGGTCACCTGCCGGGCGATCAGCGGATCCTGCTCCGGTGAATAGTCGGTCACCTGGGTGACGGTGACCGGCGGCGCGGCCCGGCCGAGGTCGGCGAACGCGCCGTCCCGGACCGCCACCATCCGCCCGGTCAGCCCGTGCCGACTGGCCACGGTGAAGTCCCAGGCCAGGTAGAGGCTGTGCCGCTTGACGCCGGCCCGGCTCAGCTCGCCGACGATCCGCCTCAGGTGCGGCCCCCGCGCGTCGCGCTGGTTGAGGCCGGCACCGGTCAGGTACGCCGTGAACGTCTTCGGCGCCGGGATCGACGCCCCGTTGCCGTCCCGCAGGCCGCGCAACCCGACGACGTAGCGGGTGCCCTCGGTCAGCGCCACCGCCGGCCGGATGATCAGCAGTTGCCGGTCGGGCTGGCCGGTGGCGTGCGCGTCCAGCTCGGCCCAGTACGGCGTGCGCTCACCGGTCCGGGTGTTGAGCAGAACGATCGGCGCGTTCGGTGCCAGCGAGCGGCCGATGTCGGTGACCGGTGCGATCCCGCTGGCTCCGGCGTCGAGGCCGGGTACGCGCACCAGGATCGGTGAGCCCGCGCTGAACCCGTCCTGCCGGTTCCACTCCGTCGGGTCGATCGGGGTTCCCTGCACATTGGCGGGCATCGCGGCGGCGGCGATCCGCACCCGCTTGCCGGTGGGGCTGCTCCGGTCCGCCACGGTGAAGTAGTCGTTCGGGAACGGCAGCAGGCAGGCCGCCGGGTCGATCGGGTCGCAGGACGGGTGCCCGGCCGGTGCGGTATTCGTCGGTGCGGCGGGGGCCGCCGTGCCGAGCAGGACGGCACCCGCCGTGACCAGCACGGACACGGCGAGATGGAGCCCTCTGGAGGTGGTCACACGCATCTCCTTCGACGCTGGACGGCGGATCGACGGGTGGTGTCCTTCCTACGCTTGCGAAAGAAGCTCAGCAAGCATCGATGTGTCCACCCTCAACCGCTCGTGGACGCCGCAGCAGTACGCCGCCGGCGACGCCCGCGAGAATCGGGAAGGCGGCCACCACCAGCAGTTGGCTCCGGGACAGGAACAGCGCTGCGGCGAACGGTCCCATGAAGAGCCCGGACAGCGCGATCAGTGCGGCGGCCAGCGACAGGGACTGCACGGTGGCGGTCATCGCGAGGGGTACGCCGACCGCGACCATGGCCCAGACCGTCGCGAGAGGCGCGCGGGACGCCGGCATCGGACGCCACGCCCAGAGCAGTGATCCCACGAACGCGCCACCGGCGGTCACGCTGAGGAGCAGCCACGCTGACGTCGAGCAGCTGAGCAGGCCGACAGATTTCGCGGACTGGGCCGTCCAGGCCGGCATCGTCGAGCAAGCACCTGATGTGGACGACGCCGGCCTGCGGCACGTCAAGGCGGTCCGAGAGGCGATGTTCCGCCTGGTCCAAGCCCTGATCGACGGCACGGACGCGGCCACCGCGGATCGCGATCTGGTCAATGAGGCCGCGGCGAAACCACTGCCCACGCTGCGCCTCGACGTCGACGGGGTGCACCGCAACGGCGGCCTGCACGCCGTCCTGACAGTCCTCGCCCGCGACTGCCTGGAGTTGCACGCCAGCGACGACCGGCTGGCCCTCCGCTGGTGCGCCGACGAGCACTGCACCCGGCCGTTCGTCGACCGGTCGCGAGGCGCACGGCGGCGCTGGTGCGGCATGCGCGGCTGTGGGGACCGCGCCAAGGCCGCCGCGTACCGCCAGCGACGGCGAACGGCGGCCCAGTGAGGGCAACAGAATCGCGGTCGGTGGCCGGCAGCGAGATCACGCTCTGGCTGCTGGCCACCGACCGCATCAACGACGACTCACGCGAAGGTCAGTCGGTGATCACCGGCCAGGCGTAGGCCAGCAGGGCGCAGGCGGCACCCAGAAGCGCGAGCGAGACACCCCTCGTGGGCAGCGGCAGAGCAGCGAGCACGATCAGGATGACGGCGACAACGTAGAGAAATGCCTGGACCGACATGGTGCTCTCCTCAATCAGGGGTAGCGGGCGGCTGCCCTCAACCGCCGGGATACCCCCGGGCGTGATCTCGGAAAACCTCCTGCTGAACACGTTTTGGCCCACAGTGGTACGTCCGCTGCGGTGTCTACGTCGCGAGCAGCAGCGCCTCGGCACCCACCGGTCGGAAACCCGCCGCCTGGAACGCGCGCACGCTGCGCGCGTTGCCGGCGGCCTGCTGGGCCCAGACCGGATCACCGTCGGGCACGAGGTGTCGGGCGGCCGTCGCCAGCGCCCGTCCCAGACCCCGGTGGCGACACCCGTCGTCGACCTCTGTCGCCGCCTCCCACCGGCCGGCCACCCCGCGGCCGAGCACGACCACCCCACCCTCGGCGGCCCAGACACGGATGTCGTCACGACGCCGACGTGCCCTGAGCTCACGAGGATGGCCCGCGTCCGCCAGTTCGGTCAGCGGCAGTGGAGGTGGCCCGTCAAGGCTGCTCGCCACGGTCAGCAGGTCGATCGTGTCCATGGAGCGCCGGGTGTGGTCGAGCAGCGCGCCCAGGAAACGCGGATTCATCGTGGCCGCCAGTGGGTCGCAGTCGACAGACGCCAACGTACGGCGTACCCACTGGGGGTCCTCGTCGGTGAACACCACCGAGTGTCCGGTGAAGGCGATGACTCCGGCGTCACGGCAGCTTGGCTGTGGCACCACTGTGGTTCCACCGTCCGGTGACGGAAAGCGCCCGTGCGCCGCCGCGTCCAGGATGTCGGTCAAGGTGCTGCCCATTGTCGCCCTCTCCTCGGTCCCCGACGGCGCGGCTGCCGATAGTGGACGCGCACTGCGCTTCACGTCCCTCGTCACCGCCCGACCAAACAGTCTTCAGACATCCTGCCGCGCGGGGTGAGCAGCTGTGGGGCCCGCCGTGATGTGATGGAGATCAATGACGATCAAGGGTGTGACCCGGCCTCCGGATCACACCCTCGACACATTCCATGATCTGGACGGGCGCCGCCTACGGCCCCGCCCGCAGCCCCGAAGGGTCAGCAGCCGATCCGGCTCGACCCCAGCGCGACGTCGTCGTACCAGAGGGTGTCGGCTTCGCCGCCGTAGCTCTCCCAGCCCAGCTTCAGGTCGGTGAGCTGCGGCCGCCAGGTGCGGTTGTACCACTGGCCGTCGATGTCGTGCGTCGGTGCGCCGTCCGCCGTCAGCCCGGGAATGGCGGTCCCGTCCACCCAGGTACGCAGCTGACCGGCCGCGCCATCCACCATGAACTCCACACAGGTCCACCGGTTGGTGGGCAGTGGCAGGCTCTGCGCCACCCCGGCCGGGCTCTGCTCGGGCAGGGTGGCGTCGTCGGAGGCACGGTTCCACTGCAGGGCGCCGTTCTGGCCACCCAACCGCAGATCCCTGTTGCCGTCAGCCGCGTCGGCCATCGCCATCATCGTGGTGTGTTCGGTGGGTTGGGCGGTGGTGTGCCGCACCCAGATCCGGCCGTACCGGACGCTGCCCACGCTGCCGAGGTTCTTCGTGGATCTGACGAAGACGTGGTTGCAGTACCCGGCGGCGCCGTTGATCCGGACCGACCGGCTGCCGCTGTGTGCGGTCGCCGTGTCGATGGTGGCGGTACCCGCGCCGAAACAGTCCGGGCTCACCACGGTCCAGTCACCGGACGGTGTCGAACCGGCCTGGCCCTCGAAGCCGTCGCAGAGCACCGCGCCGGCACACCCGGTCGGCGGGTCGGTGGTGGGTGGAGGCGTGGTCGGCGGCGGCGTGGTGGGCGGCGGGGTGGTGGGTGGAGGCGTCGTCGGCGGCGGGGTGGTCGGCGGCGTGGCGCCGTTGCACGGCAAGCCGTTCAGGCTGAACCCGGTCGGGGCGCCACCGCTGGTGCCGTAGGTGCCCTGCAACCCGAACTCGGTGGAGCCGCCGGCCGGGATGCTGCCGTTGTACGACGCGTTGCGGGCGGTCACCGTCGATCCGGACTGGCTGACCGTGGCGTTCCAGCCACTGGTGACCCGCTCGTCCCCGGCGTACGTCCAGGTGACGGTCCAACCGGAGACGGCAGTGTCCCCCGGGGAGACCTTGACGGTGGCGGTGAATCCGCCGGGCCACTGGTTGGGTGTGTAGTCGACCCGGCAGCCCTGGGCGGCGGCGGCCGGGCCGGTGAGCAGGGCCGCTCCGGTGGTGGCCGCGGCGGCGGCCAGCGCGGCGGCGACCACCAGGGTCGCGGCGGGGCGGGCACGGAAAATCGTCATGAAGGGTCCTTCTGCCATCGAGCTGAGCGGGGGCGGCACGGCGGCGCGTCCTGGACGGACGCGGCGTGGCAACGTGCCCTGGATACGGCGCGGCGGTGCGCCACAGCGACCGGTCGCGCGTACGACCGACATGCCCGGCTCGGGGTGGACCTGTCAGCCGCCGACGGCCCGGTCCCCCGGACCCCGGCGGCGCCCACCCTCAATCTATTGACGAATGCCGATTGAATCAAGCATCGACGACACTGCCCAACCGCGGCGATCATGCAGTTTCAGTTGTCGACACCAGCGGAATACCCCATATGTCGGGACAGCAAGTGCAAGATCGCCGAGCAAGGGACAGAGAAGAATGGTCCGGGCTCGTGTCGATCCGCGGGCCGCCCGTTCGACGTGGGGATGCTGGGGTCGAGAGGCGGCCCGCCGGATGAGGAGAACACGATGTCGAAGTACCTGTTGATCATGCGGGGCACCGATGAGACGAACGCGGCCATGATGGCCAACCTCGACGAGATGATGGCCGCCACCCGCCAGTTCATCGAGGACATGATGAAGGCCGAGGTTCTCGTCGCGGCCGAAGGGCTGGACGATCCGCGCCAGGGCGTCGTTGTCGACTTCGGTGGCGAGGCACCGGTGGTCACCGACGGTCCGTACGGCGAGACAAGGGAGTTGTTCGGGGGCTACTTCCTGCTCGATGTCGCCACGAAACAGGAGGCGGTCGCGTGGGCCACGCGGGTCCCGGCGGTCCGCGGTTCCAAGATCGAGGTCCGGCGGGTGGCCGAGGCCGACGAGGTCCCGCAGGGCGGCGAGAGCAACGGCCAGGTCTGATGGGTACGGCCGACGTCGAGGCCGTCTGGCGGATCGAGTCGGCACGCATCGTGGCCGCGCTGACCCGGTTCACCGGTGACTTCGGGCTGGCAGAGGACGCGGCCCAGGAGGCGGTGGCCGAGGCTCTGGTCTCCTGGCCGCGCGCTTCTCCGGCCAATCCGGCCGGGTGGCTGATGGCCACGGCCCGGCGGCGGGCGATCGACGCGATCCGCCGCCGGGTCGCCCTCCGCGAGCGGTACGCCCTGTTGGCGGCCGAGCCCGCGCTCGATCAGGACATCGACCCCGACCGGATCGACGACGACGTGCTGGCGCTGATGTTCGTGAGCTGCCACCCGGTGCTCTCCCGTGAGTCGCGGGTGGCGCTGACCCTGCGGGTGGTCGGCGGCCTGTCCACCGAGGAGGTCGCCCGCGCGTTCCTGGTGCCGGTGCCGACCGTGCAGGCTCGCATCACCCGCGGCAAGAAGGCGATCACCGCGGCCGGGGTGCCGTTCGAGCTGCCGCCCGCCGGTGAGCGCCGCGAGCGGCTGGGCGGTGTGCTCAACGTCCTCTACGTGATCTTCACGGAGGGGTCGACTGCCACGTCGGGCGACCACCTGCTTCGCCCCGACGTGGCGTACGAGGCGATCCGGCTGGCCCGCACACTTGCCGCGCTCCAGCCGGACGAGCCGGAGGTACACGGCCTGCTCGCCCTGTGCGAGCTGACGGCCGCGCGTTTCCCGGCCCGGACCGACCCGGACGGCACCCCGATCCTTCTCGCGGACCAGGACCGTCGCCGGTGGGACTTCCCGGCGATCCGCCGTGGGCTGGCCGCGCTGGCCAGGGCAGCGCAGCGCGGCCTCGGCCCCTACGGTCTACAGGCCGCGATCGCGGCCACGCACGCGGCGGCGCCTTCGGTCGAGGAGACCGACTGGGCCCGGATCGTCCACCTCTACGAGACCCTCGGCAGCGTCGCGCCCTCGCCGGTGGTCGAACTCAACCGGGCCGTCGCCGTCGCCATGGCCTCGGGCCCGACGCCAGCCCTGGCCATCGTGGACGCGCTGATCGCCGCCAACCGGCTCTCCGGGTCACACCTCGTCCCGACCGTGCGCGGCGAACTGCTGACCCGCCTCGGCCGGCTTCCGGAGGCGCGCACCGAGCTGGAGCTGGCCGCCCGGCTCTGCGCCAATCAGCGCGAACGCTCGGTGCTGCTGCGCAAGGCAGCCGCGCTGAGCTGACGTAAGGCCTGTTTCATAAGGGCGGTCGAGCCGAGGCGGAGTCCGGGCGGCGATCCGGCAAGGCGCGGTTGCGTCCGGATACCGGTGTTGTATCCGGACGCAACCGCAACGCCACCGGTCGTCGTCCGGGCCCGCCGCAGGCCGGCCAGTTCTTATGAAACAGGCCTTAGTGGTCGTTCAGCAGGAAGAAGAGCGTCTGATGCTCGACGTCGAGGAATACGACGCGCCATCGTGCCGACGGATTCCCCTCGTTGTACACCGTGCTGTGCAGCCATTTTGGTGCGGTCGGCAGGAAGGGCACGAGGGGCGACCACGCGTCCGTGGGCTTGCTGGAGTGGGACAGTTCATCCAGGTTGACGGAGGACCAGGGCCGAAACTCGTACCGCTCTGCCAACGCTCTGGTGTCTTCCGGCCGCAGCTTGATCACACCCTGGTACTCCCAGTCCGTCGGGCCGGGCGCTCGGGAACACGGATTGCCGCCAGCACGAACCTGCCAGTGGATCTCGAGGTAATCGCCGAGGTCCGGCATCTCCTCTGGCGGATCCCAGCGGTCGGTCCGAACTTTCGCCTCGGCGACCTGCAACGACTTCTGGCACGAACGAATGTCGGCAGGATCATCTCGGACGGCCAGGATTCCGGCCGCGACGCACCCACCGGCCACCAGCACCATCGTGGCAACCGTGACGAGGGCGACCACCAGCACCGGCCTGCGCGTCTTCATGGTCATCAGACTAGAAGTCCAGGACCACCCGTCGCCGCCCGAGCCCGAGGCGCGCGGTCAGGGTCATGTCAGGCGGATAATCGAGCCGGCCGAGACGTCTGAGCTGGAGGTCCGCGTGCGCGTGATCCGCATTCTCCCCAACCTTCCGGTGGCTGACATCGGCGCCGCGAAGGGTTTCTACACCGACTTCCTCGGTCTCGGCACCGAGGAGTTCAACCTCGGCTGGGTGGCCCGCTACACCTCGCCCGACGCCGACAATGGCGTCGGGGCCGCCGCCGTGCAGCTCGTCTCCGGCGACGCGACCGCACCCGAGGACTCGGTCATCAGCGTGCAGGTGGATGACGTGGACGGTGCCTATGCGGAGGCACAGCGGCTCGGCTACGAGATCGTGCACCCGCTGACCACCGAGGCGTGGGGCGTACGCAGGTTCTTCGTCCGCGCTCCGGACGGCAACGTCATCAACGTGGCGGCTCACCACTCCTGAGGAGACCCGGGCCATCCCAAGGGATTGACCCTCACTGGCACCCGTTGTTAACTGCACATCAACGATGTGGACCGATGTTCATCCGGATGCCGTCAACCCGGCACGGTGACGCCGCTCCGCGTTGTCTCGACATCGCCCTCGTTTCGGCGGACGCGGGCACACCGGGGCACTTCCCGGGGTGCGAGACCTGCATCCGCACGACGATCCAGAGGAGATCGTGTCGATGAAGTTGACGCCGCCGCTACGAATCGTGCTCGCTATCCTGCTCGCCGGTGGTGTCGTCGCTGTCGGGCCGGCTGGGCCGGCGACTGCGGCACCAGCTGACGCCGCGTTCGGGACCAGCACGGGGACGTTGAACGTCAACCGGGCGGCCTACCTGTCGAAGCACGACATCGTCTACAACCGCCCGAACACCAACCCCCTGCACGGCATCACCGTCGGCAACGGCCGCACCGGCGCCATGGTGTGGAACGACAACGGTCTGACCGCCCAGGTCTCCGGTGTCGACCTGGCGCAGCAGTCCACCTATGCCGCCGGGCTGGTCAACCTGAACAGCAACCCGCAGCTCGACACCGGCTACACCACCTTCCAGCAGCGCCTCTCGCTGTACGACGGAACGCTGATCACGAAGTACGACAACAACCGCACCATCACGGTCCTGGGCGCGCCCAACTCCGAGGTGATGGGCATTCACGTCGAGGACACCCGCCCCGGGGTGAGCAGCGTCGGGCTCGACCTAAGCCTGTGGGACATGAACACCGTCCAGAACATCGCGGACGTCCCCGACCTCAACACCTGGCGTACCGTCTCGACCTTCGCCGATGCCAGCGGCGTCGGGTTGAGCCGTGGGCAGACCGACGCGAACAACTTCGGGTACACCCTGGCGGCCACCGTCGAGGGGGCGTCGTACTCGTCCCAGGTTGTCAACGGCACCCGGGTCCGGCTGACGATCACCCCCACGTCGAGCTACACGGTGTGGTTCACCGCGGCCAGCAGGATCAACTCACCGGGGCTGAACTCGGTGACCCAGGCGAAGACCCAGTTGGCGGCGGTTAAGGCCGCCGGCTACGCCACCACGTTGAACAACTACCGCAACTGGTGGCACGACTTCTGGGCCAAGTCGTTCGTCCAGTACTCCAACGCGGGCGGCGACGCCGACTACCTGGAGAACGTCTACTACCTGGCGACCTACATGATCGCGGCGGGCGGCTACGGGAACTACCCGCTGCACTTCATCAACGGGGTCTTCCGGGCCACCCAGGACACCTCGAAATGGAGCAACGGGTACTGGTACTGGAATCAGCGGGACGTCTACAACTCGTTCCTGGCCAGCAACCACGTCGACCTCATGGCCGGTTTCAACCGGCTCTACAGTCGCAACCTCTCCGCGTTGAAGTCGTACACCACCACCCGGTACGGCAGCGACGGGCTCTGGGTCCCCGAGACGATGGGCTGGGACGGCAACGCCCGGGGCACGATCAACAGCGACTACGTCAACGACACCTACTCGACCGGCACCGAGGCCGCCTACAACATGTACCTGCAGTACCGGTACAGCAACGACGAGACGTACCTGCGCAACACCGCATACCCGTACATGCGGGAGGCGGTGAAGTTCTACGAGGACATGCTCGACTACGACAGCGCCACCGGCCGGTGGTACATGGCCAGCTCGAACGCCCACGAGACGTACTGGGACGTCCGCAACGCCATCACCGACCTGGCGGCGGTGCGGCTGCTCTTCCCCCTCACCATCCAGGTGAGCCAGCAACTCGGCCTCGACGCCGGGCTGCGAGCCGGCTGGCAGAGCATCGTCAACAACCTGGCCCCCTACCAGGTGCAGAACGGGGCGTACCTGCCGCACGACCCACCGATCGCGCAGACCCGCAACAACGAGAACGTGGCGCTGGAGTTGGCCTGGCCCTACGACCAGACCGGCATCGGCTACCCCGACCAGCAGACCGCGATCACCACCTGGAACGTGCGGCCCCACCCGTACGGCAACGTCTGGTCCAACGACCACGTGCACGCCGCCCGGCTCGGCCTCGGCGACCAGGCCTTCCAGGGCATGCGGACGATGCTGCAGAAGTACCAGAACTATCCGAACGGGATGACCAACAACACCAACGGCGTCTTCGAGTACCTCGGCGTCCACCTGACGGCCACGAACGAGTCGTTGCTCCAGTCGTACAACGACAAGATCCGGGTGTTCCCGGCCGCGCCGACCGACGCCAGCTTCGTCGGGAAGTTCACCCTGCTCGCCAAGGACGGGTTCCTGGTCAGCTCGGAGCGCGAGGCCGGCGAGACCAAGTACGTGGGGCTGCGCAGCCAGTACGGCAAGACGGCCCGGGTGGTGAACCCGTGGGGCGGCCAGGAGGTCCGGGTCCGTCGTACCTCGGACAACGCCGTGCTGACCACCACCTCGGCCGCCGAGATCAGCTTCGCCACCGCGGCGAACACTGTGTACGTGGTGGAGCGCACCGCCAAACCGCTGTCGGCGTACGCGACCACCACGCTGACCGGCACCGCCAACCAGGCCGAGAAGGGCCTGTCCGGCACCGCCTCGACCCTGGGCCTTGGGGCCGCCGGCGGTGGCGGGCTGGTCAACGACACGATGTTGACCTACGACGCCAACTGGCACCACACCACCACCCGGGGGTACGGCGACTACAACGACGACACCCACCACAGCACCACCGTCGGCTCGGCGGCCAGCTACACCTTCACCGGCACCGGGGTGGAGTACCTGTCCGAGCGGTTCAGCGACATGGGCAACGTCGACGTCTACCTGGACAACGTGTTCCAGGCCAACGTCAACCTGAACGTCGCCGGCGCCCGCCAGGCGCAGCAGGTGGTGTTCCGCAAGACCGGCCTGGCCAACGGCTCCCACACGATCCGCATCGTCAACAAGACCACCTCGGTGGGCATGGTCGACGCGTTGCGGATCCTCACCGGCAGCACACCGACGACCGGCGCGGTCGCGCTGCGAGCGCAGGCGAACGGCCGGTACGTCAGCGCCACGAGTGCCGGCGCTGGCAACCTCGTGGCGTCCGCCGCCAGCGTCGGCAGCTCGGAGCAGTTCGACCAGATCGACCTCGGCGGCGGCACCATCGCCCTGCGGGCCCGGGTGAACAACCAGATCGTCTGCGCCGAGAACGCCGGCGCGAACCCGCTCATCGCCAACCGGACGACCGCCGGGTCGTGGGAGACCTTCGCCCTGGTCCGCAACACCGACGCCTCGGTAAGCCTGCGGGCGACGGTGAACAACAGGTACGTGGTCGCGGAGAACGGCGGGGCCGAGGCGCTGGTCGCGAACCGGGACGCGATCGGCCCGTGGGAGAAGTTCGATCTGGTCGCCCTCTGACGCCGGATCCGGCGGCCCGAGCGGGCCTGCCGGCTCCGAACCGCCACGCCCCGCCCGTCCACCCCCTCCCACAAGGAGCCCCGCATGCGTAGACGCGTCATCAGCACGCTCGCCGCCGCCGTCACCGGACTCACCCTCGCCGCCGGTGCGGCGACGGTGACCTCGGCCCCTGCCGAGGCCGCACCGTTGGGCAAGGTGCTGGTCTTCTCCAAGACCGCCGGCTTCCGGCACTCCTCCATCCCCAACGGCATCGCCGCCATCCAGCAGCTCGGCACGGCGAACGGCTTCACCGTCACCGCCACCGAGGACGCGGCGACCTTCACCACTGCCAACCTCGCCCAGTACCAGGCGGTGGTCTTCCTCAGTACCACCGGGGACGTGCTCAACGCCAGCCAGCAGGGCGCCTTCGAGGCGTACGTGGGCGCTGGCGGCGGCTTCGTCGGAGTTCACGCCGCCGCCGACACCGAATACGACTGGCAGTGGTACGGCGGGCTGGTCGGCGGGTACTTCGCCTCGCACCCGGCCACCCAGCAGGCGACAGTGCGGGTCGAGGACCGGGCCAACGTCTCGACCGCGCACCTACCGTCGACCTGGACCCGCACCGACGAGTGGTACAACTACCGGGCCAACCCCCGCTCGGCGGTCAAGGTGCTGGCCAACCTCGACGAGTCGTCGTACACCGGCGGGTCGATGGGTGGTGATCACCCGATCACCTGGTGCCACAGTTACGGCGGCGGACGCTCCTGGTACACCGGCCTCGGCCACACCGAGCAGAGCTACACCGACCCGAACTTCACCCGGATGCTGCTGGGCGGCATCCAGGTAGCGGCGGGCGCGGTGGCGGCCGACTGCCGGCCGGAGCCCGGCTACACCCCGCTGTTCGACGGCACCCAGGCCAGCCTCGGGCAGTGGCGGCAGGCGGGACCGGGCGGCTTCACCCTGGCCGACGGCACCCTCACGTCGAACGGTGGCATGGGATTGCTCTGGTACCCGGTGCGTACCTTCGCCAACTACTCGCTCAAGGTCGACTGGATGATGCCGGGCGACGACAACGGTGGGGTCTTCATCGGATTCCCCGATCCGCAGGGCGACCCGTGGGGCCCGGTCGCCGCCGGTCACGAGATCCAGATCGACGCCACCGACGGCGACCCGACGCGCACCACCGGCAGCGTCTACAGCTTCCAGGCACCCAACCAGGCCGCCCGCGCGGCGGCGCTCAACCCACCCGGCTCCTGGAACACCTACGAGATCGGCGTGCACGGCCAGCGGGTCGAGATCTGGCTCAACGGCGTCAAGATCAACGATTACGTCAGCAGCCGGGCCATCGCCAACGGCTACATCGGGTTGCAGAACGACGGCGCCGGAATGGACATCAGCTACCGCAACGTGCGGGTCAGGACCGACGGCCCGAGTGAGCCGCCCGCCACCGACCTGGCCCAGGGCCGGCCAGTCACGGCGTCCAGCGTCGAGCCGGGCAGCGCGCACGTGGCGGGCAACGCCGTGGACGGCAACACGACCACCCGCTGGGGCAGCGCGTACGCCGACCCGCAGTGGATCACCGTTGACCTGGGGGCCTCGTACGCGATCAACCGGGTTCGGCTGGCCTGGGAGACGGCCCACGCGCGGGCGTACCAGGTCCAGGTGTCTCCGGACAAGGCCACCTGGTCACCGGTGCACACCACGACCACCGGCGACGGCGGGGTCGACGACCTCACCGTCACCGGCACCGGCCGCTACCTGCGGGTGTACGGCACCCAACGCGCCACCCAGTGGGGCTACTCGCTGTGGGACCTCAACGTCTACGGCACCGCCGCCGGCAGCACCCTGCTCTCCCGGGGCAGGCCGGTCACCACGTCCAGCGTGGAGCCGGGGAGCACGCACGTGGCGGGCAACGCCGTGGACGGCAACACGACCACCCGCTGGGGCAGCGCTTACGCCGACCCGCAGTGGATATCGGTGGACCTCGGCGCGTCCCGCACCCTCGACCGGGTCCGGCTGACCTGGGAGGCGGCGTACGCGCGGGCGTACCAGATCCAGGTCTCCCCGGACAACGTCACCTGGTCACCGGTGCACACCACGACCACGGGCGACGGCGGTGTGGACGACATCGCCGTCTCGGCGACCGGTCGCTACCTGCGTGTCCAGGGCACCCAGCGGGCTCTGCCCGCGTACGGCTATTCGCTGTGGGAGCTGGAGGTGTACGGCCGCTGAGCGCCGTGAGGTGTTCATGCAGAAGTTGCCCCGTCGGCGCGGGTGGCCCGCACCGACGGGGCAACGATTGTCGCGGGCGCTACCTCTTGGCGATCCTGATCGTCGCGGTGCGGTAGTTGTTGCGCTTGTCGTTCTTCGTCGGGTCGTAGTTCTTCTCGATGTTGCCGGCGCTGTCGACCGAGAACCAGCGGAACGTGGTCGTCTCGGTCACGTGGAACACCTGCCCCGGCTCACGGAACTCGGTCGCCGCGTAGCGGGGCGACTCGAGGGTGGGCCGGCTGCCGTCGGTCGTGTAGTAGATGGTGGCCGGCTCGCTGGTCTCGAAGCGCACGTCGACCGGCCCGGAGTAACGCCCCGCACCGGGGACCAGCTGGG
Source organism: Micromonospora sp. NPDC050795 (assembly GCF_044456785.1). Taxonomy (NCBI): domain Bacteria; kingdom Bacillati; phylum Actinomycetota; class Actinomycetes; order Micromonosporales; family Micromonosporaceae; genus Micromonospora; species Micromonospora sp. NPDC050795. The sequence continues at coordinate 174,353 of NZ_JBITGE010000005.1, forward strand.
ACGTGGGGTTCTTGTTGTCCCTGCCCCAGTCCGCCGCGACCCGGAACATCTCCATGATCCCGTTGGCGTACTCCATGGTCTCGGCGTGGCCACTGACCAGCTCGGGGTTACCGTCCCACTCCGGCTGGAACGAACCGCCCTGCCAGTCGCCGGTGGCCGGGTTGTAGACGGAGCCCCCGACCTCCCAGCCGAACGCGTAGATCCCGTAGGTGTGGTACAGGTCCTCGCGTACGTTGCCCGCCGAGGAGTACAGGACGTCGGACGAGCCGCCGACGTTCTCCGGCGTGACGACGGTTTCCCGGTGCGCCTTGACCTGGGACAGGATCCGGGCCGCGGACTGCCAGTAGAACGCCTCGTCACCCAGCGGCGGGCGCGGCGTGGTGATCCGGCCGTCCGCGATGTAGGCGCCGGGCTGCCAGAAGAGCTGGCCGCCGTTGGAGTGCACCGACATCATGAACTTGATGTTCTTGTACTTCTCGACCAGCCAGATGATGTTCTTCGACTCGGGCTCGGACAGCTCCTCCGGCCCCTGGTAGGTGCCACTGACGCAGTTGGTCGACCCTCCCGCGTAGCCGTCGTGGCCCGACCCGACCCGGTAGTTCCGGTTCAGGTCGACACCCCAGGAGTTCCGCTGCCCCGGATCGGCGCTCGCGTCCGGGCAGTGGTTCGTCATGTTCTTACGCTGGGAGGCGAAGTTGTAGAAGCTGTAGTTCGCCCCGTCGGGGTTGTTGGACAGGATGAAGAAGACGTCGGTGTTCTCGACGATCTTCTTCGTCTCCCGGTCGGAGCGGTAGTTGTGCACCAGACGTTCGGCCGACTCCAGGCTGGTCGTCGCCGGCACCCACTCGCGGGCATGGTCCTGCGCCTGGATGAGGACACCAGGCTTCCTACCGTCACGGTGTTTGCCGATCCGCAGGACCGGGATCGTCGCGGGCCCGCGCGGCACCTCGCCTTCCGGTGCTCCGACGCGCTTCTGGTCGAGGAAGTCGGTCAGCGCGACCGGGCCGGCCGTCGGAGCGACGATGCCGGTGCCCTCGTTGGCGCGGTACGGGTGCGCCCGGTCGATGAGCCCCGCAGAGCGGGTCCGCAGCGCCTCGGCCACCTCGACTGCCGTGCTCGTCGGTGCACCCGAGGCGTCCGTGGCGAGCAGGACACGGACCGCCGTGCCGCTGACCTCCACCGCCAGCGGGAGATCCGGGTCCGGTCGGTCCACGAAGTCCACTGTGATGTCGTTGCCGCCCTGGTGACCCCACGCGGCCGAGGTGACGACGACCGCCGACTGCCCCGTACCGCCGATCTGGGCCTGCGCCTTGCGTTGGTACCCGTTCGTCTGGTTCGGCAGGTAGACGATCTCGGCGATGTCCGGGTACTGCCGGGCGATCTCCTTGGCCCGGCTGTAGAGCTGCTGCGGGTGTCGGTAGCCGTCCACGAAGTCCGACTTGTAGGACGGGTTCGCCGTCAACGGGGGCGGGGCGTCCTCCAGCCAGTTGGAGACGACTCCGGTCGCGACACCACCGGTGGAACTCGTCAGCCTGATCTTGTTAGGGCGTACGTCGAGCTTGAACAGGTTCCGGTGGAACATGTACTGCCCTGAGTCGACGAACCGGCTCATCGTCCGGGCGAAGCCGAACGGCGTGCCCTTGCCCGAGTCGTTCTCCAACTGCATCTCGACGATCGGGGCCTCCTGCTGCCCCTCGGTGGTGCGCGCCTCGACGTAGAGGAAGCCCTGACCCTTCGTGGTGAACCAGTCGGCGCGGACGACGCGTACCGTCGCGTCGTGGTTTGCCGGCTGGGCGGCCCGCGCGCTGGCCGCGCCGACGCCAAGGCCACCGTCGGCCTCGTCGCTCCACGTGAAGCCCGCGTCGTCGCCGAGAACCTCGACGCCCATCGCCGTGAGCTCGGTGATCTGCTCGGCGGTCACCACCGCTTCGCCCTCGATGCCGTCAGGCACGCGCCGGAGGCCGTGTTCGAGGTCGATGCCGGCCGCGGACACCTTGTCCAGCATGTCGGCACCGGTCAGCCTGATGTGCACGAGGCGTACCGCTGCGCGATCCTCAGCCTGGGATCGGCTGGCGGCGGCTGCGAGCCCCGTGGGATCCGCGCCCGCAGGGCCGGTCGTCACGAGGATGCTACCCACCAGGGTGGACAGCGCGAGTAGCGCGATGCGCCGTTGTGATCGCCGCATTCCCCCTCCTTCTGCCTACGACGGGTGATTGCCGGCGGACCGGTCCGGTGAGCGTATGCGGGAGGGCGGCTTCAATGGTTCGCGTCGATCGAATTTGAGCATTCCTTGAGGCGACCGTCGATGCCGTCCCACGCCGCCACGTCCGTACCCCGGGCAGGCTGTCCCCCGGCGGAGGGAGCGCCTCCCCTTCTGTCGGGGAGGAGACCTGGTCCGCGGCCGGCGATCGTTGGTCCATGACCGCCACGCTGCTGGTGTTCCTTATCTGGGGAGTGTCGTTGGCCGTCACCGCCACCGGCTACGCCCTCGCCACCTCGACCGGCGACGCCAGGACCGACTCCCAGGATCGGAGTGCCAATGAGCCGCACCGACTCTGACCACGTCTCGACCGCCGCCCCGCCGCCCTGGGCGATCTGGGCCGCCTACGCCGTCCCGCTCTGCGTCCTGCCGTCCGCGGTCTGGCGTCTGTCACTGGTGTTCACCGACGATGCCGTCACACAGTGGTACATGATCGTCCTGTCCGCCCTGTCGATGGGACTGGCCCTGTTGACACTCGGGCTGGTGCACCGGTGGGGACAGCGGTTTCCGCACTGGGTACCCCGTATCGCTGGCCGTCGCATCCCGGCGCGTCCGGTGGTGCGCGCGGCACTGATCGGTGGCTGGTCGCTCGTCGCCATCTGCGTCTACTTCCTCCTGAACCAGAGGTTCCACGTGGTGCAGGGCGGCTGGGTGGGCATCGGCGACGACGAACCGGTGCACCCGCCTCCCGGTTGGGAAGAGCTCCGCTACTACGCGCCCATGCTCGCGTGGGGCCCGCTCGTCATAGCCGTGGCCGCCGACTACCGCCGGCGCGCAGCCATCATTAGGAGAATGGAGAAGGCATGAGAATCCGCAGGATGCTCGTCACCGTGCTCGCCGGGGCCGTGGCGGCCGTCGGTGTCCCGGCGTCGGCGCAGGCCGACGACCAGGACCCACCGGAGGTGCCCGCCACGCCGGGTGCGTGGATCGCCGGTGTCGGCGGCTTCGTCTACGACGAGCCTGGGACATTTGGTCATCAGATCCGGTTCGTCGTCGTGGGCTGGGTCGACCGCCACGGAACCGGCCACGGGGTGTTTCGTTTCCGGCACGCGTTGCCCGACGGGAGCGTGGCGAGCGAGGGGCAGGCCGAGGTGACGTGCGTCAGCGTGGTGGGCAGCACCGCACTGGTGACCGCGGTCGTCCCGGAGGGCGGGAGCCCGATGGTCAACCACGTCTTCGTTGTCAAGATCATCGACGGTGGTCCGGGTCGGGCCGACCAGATCGAGACGCTCCAGGCCGGCGGCGTTTCCGCGCCTGCGGCAGCGGAACGTCCGGTCCTATTCTTACGCGGTGTCGTGGCGAGCCCTCGTCGCGTCGGGTGTGCGGCAACGGTCAGAACGTGGCGATCGGGTTGACCGGGCTGCCGGACGTGCCGGCGAAGCGAACCGGTGCGACCGCCAGCTGGAAGTCCCACTGGCCAAGCTCGGCAGCCGTCGTCGCGCAGGCCTCCAGGTCACAGTTGTCGAGCATCCACAGACCCATCGCGACGAGGCTCACGGCGTGGACGGGCATCAACACGTCGTCGTACCCCGACGGTTGAACGTCCTGTGGGGTGTCGGCGCCGATCAGCGCCACCCCCCGTTCGTGCAACCACGGCAGGCAGGACGCGTGCCAGCCGGCCTGGGTGATGCCGCTGGCCGCACCGTTCTCGTGCCGGAAGCGCCCGTAGCCGGTCCGCAGGAGTACCGCGTCGCCAGGTCGTACCCGTACGCCCTGGCGGCGCTCGGCCTCTTCGAGGTCGTCGGGGAACACACCCTGGCCCGGCTCCAACCACGGCACACCACGGGCAGTCGCAACGTCGAGCAGGACACCACGCGTGACGATTCCGTTCGCGGCCGCCGTGACGGCCGCCCACGCCGAGCCCGTCGCGGGGTCGACGAACGAGTGCGACCGCCCGTTGTACATGGTGCCGTCCCAGTAGATGTGGCACGGCGAGTCGAGGTGGGTGAGGGTGTTGCCGTGAAACGAGATGCCGAGCCGCTCGGACGAGAAGCCCCAGCGCCGGTCGGCGTGGAAGGCGGGCGGCATGTTCTCCGCACCCGGCATGTCGGCGGTGCATGGGCACGTCGTCGTCGACCGTTCCATGTCTCCCGGTGCGGTGACCTCCCAGGCACAGGACACGCTCGTGCCGTGCCGCACAGCCCGCGCCGCGGCGAGCCGGACGTCGTCGGTGATGTGGTTGAGCGTGCCAAGTTCGTCGTCGTCACCCCATCGCCCCCAGTTCGACAGCGTGTCGAAGTACCCGAGCACGTCGTCCTGGCTCGGCACCGGTCGCCCTGACGTCATGTCAGCATCGACTCCTCAGGTCACGTAGTTACGATGCACCGCAGGTCAGGGTAGCCCGCCGCTTGATCGACTGAGGCTCGCAGGCGCCGTCGCTCTCGGCGAACCGCACTGTCGACGGAGAAGATGAACGGCAGCGGCGCTCGGCCAGTCCACCCCCGCCGAGGGCCGGGGCAGCCCGCCGAGCTGTCCGACCGGGGCACCGGCGGCACCGCCGCCCAACCGGATCGACAGCCGCAGGTGCCGGTGAGCCGGCTGATCTCGTCGTCCGGGATGCCCAACTCATGCGCGCAGCACGGTCAAACTGCCCCTGGTCGCGTCCGGTCTCGACCAGGCATCCGTCCCGGTCGCGCAGGTGGTGGGGCGCCGCCGACCCCCACCGGCCACACCAGAGACACCCGCCCTTTGCTCTGCACCCGCGCATGCGCCAGTGACGGACCGTGCCTGGCGCGTGGGCGGGTGCAGAGCAAAGGGCGGATTCCCGGCGCGGATCACCATGCGGCGGACCACCAACTCGGCTGGGGACGAGACATCGCTCTGGCGAGGGAGGCCGCACGGACCCGGCGGTGCGATGCGCGGAGCGGGGCGGGCTGCGATGACGACGACGAGACCTGCGGTCCCCAGCCTGGTGGACGCGCACGTACACCTCTGCGCCGACGCTGGGCCCGACGCGCTCGGCCGGCTCGTGGAGCGTCCCGAGTCGGACCTCGACGACGTCGTCGAGGCGTCACTGCGGACGCACCTGGCGGCCGGCGTCACGACTGTTCGGGACCTGGGCGACCGGCGTGACGTGGTGCTCCGTTGGCGGGATCGGCGGGTGCGGGACGACCTGCCAACGGTGGTTCGGGTCCGGCGCACCGCTGCCCGCGGAACCAGGCCCGGTCGGGGTTGACGACGGCCAGGTGAGCGGCTGACACACCTTGACAGGCATCGATGTTAACGCCAACATGAACTCCGCCACCTGGTAGCAACGCCACCGTCACATTCCAGCCCTTCGTGCCTCTCCCCCGGTCCCAGTTCCGCATCGTCAGCGGTCTCGCCGGCGGCGGTTCGGTGTCGCTGGAGTCGACCAACTTTCCCGGTTACTACCTCCGTCATCGGGGCTACGCCCTGTACGTGGAGAAGAACGACGGCTCCGCGCTGTTCGGCGGCGACGCGAGCTTCCGCCGTCAAGCCGGCCTCGCCGACAGCGCCGGGATCTCCCTGGAGTCGCAGAACTTCCCGGGCCGCCACGTGCGCCACCGCGACGGACTGCTCTACATCGAGGCCGTCAGTTCGAGCGCCGAACGCGCCTCGGCCACCTTCCACCTGGAGTAACCGCTCACAGGTCGAGGTGCCCACGGTCGTCGACACCCGTTCCGGTTCGCCCGGAGCCCATTCCAGTCCGAGCCGGATCGCGCCGGCCCGGACCGGTAGCGGGGTTTCGTCCGCTGGCGCTTGCGGGTAGCGATGGCCCATGAACCGCAATCTCGTCAAGGCTCTACAGGTCGCGTGGGAGTTGCCGGAGTTCCGCACCGGGGTGCGACACGTCGTCGATCTCGATGAGGTCGCGGTGCTGCTGGCCACGCTGTCCGTTCCGGACCATGACCACGAGGTGGAGCGCAGCCTGCTGAGCCTGCTGCGGTCCGCCCTGGACACTGTCGAGATTCGCGAAGCGGTGTTGCTGCTGCTGGAGCAGGACGAGGTGCGCAGGCCACTCGTCGCGGCGGCGGTGGAGCCGCTGGCGGACCGGCCGGGTCAGGCTGCCGCCATCGCGTCGGCGGCCGAGGATCCTGTGGTGCGGCGTGAGGTGCGGGCGGTGCTGGCCAGCGCCAAGGTTCGCGAGCTGATCTGGAAGGCAATCGAGAACCAGTTGAGCGATGACCGGTTCGGTCTGATCCGCCGGGCGGCAGTGCTCTTCGTGCGGCACCCGAGCGTCCGGCGCCTCGCCTGGGCCCTGCGCCGGCACGGGGTGTTGCGGGAACTACGCCGCAAGTAGTCCGTGCCGGCCGGCAGCGCGACACTCTTTGGCCTGACCCCGGAGAGCAGATCACCGACGACGGCGGGCCATCCACTGCCAGATGTGGGTGCCGTTGAGGCTCGGGTCGTTGCGGGCCACGTAGATCCAGGACCAGTGGCCGGGGAACTGGTAGCCGTTCCAGACGACGTGGTCGTACAGGCTGACCAGGGATCCCGGGATGAGGTCGTGGGCGTGGATCGTGTTGGCCTCAGGCGGCACCGTGTCGTCGTCGAGCGAGGTGACCAGCCAGGTCGGGGTCTGGATCTGCGCCAGCTCCGCGTCGGTGATCAGCGGCGGGCCCTCCCCGCTGAGCGGCTGGACGACGCCGCAGATCGGCACCGACGCGGCGAACAGGTCGGGGTAGGCAACTGTCATCTCCAGTGACATGTAGCCACCGTTGCTGCACCCGACCACGTAGATCCGGTCGGGATCGACACGCCTGCGGCGGACGAGGTCCTGGACGATCTCGCGGATCAGCGGGGCGAAGCGGGGGCCGTCCTCCATCCAGTAGGAGGTGCTCTGCGGAGCGACGACGTACGCGCCGGAGAAGATCCGCTGGGCCTGCGGCGTGGCGAAGCCGAGCGCGCCCCGGTTGGCGCGCAGCGTGGTCTCGTTGTCGTAGTAGTCGTCGGGCAGTGAGGCGCCCTCGCCGCCGCCGTGCAGCCAGACGATCAAAGGTCGCCTACCGTGCCGGGGCGAGTGGTCGGGAGAGTAGAGCCGGTACTTCAGACCCGAGCCCGAGACGTGGTGGCTGAAGGCGTCGACCTCGGGGTTGGACAGCCGCCCCTGTTCGAAGCGCGTGATGGTGAGCGGCGAGCCGTGGCGTCGGACGATCGGCGTGTTCTGGGTGATGGTGTAGACGAGGTCCAGCCGGACGTTGCGGCCCCTGCTCAGGATGTAGCCGAGGGTGCCACCACCGGCTTGACCCTCGGCGTGGCTCAGCTCCAGCACGATGTTGCCCTGCCGGTCGAGCCGGGCGGCGGTCACCGTGCGGTCCAGGTCGTACTCGCTGAAGATCAGGTCGCCCGGGGCGATCGGGATCGGGCTGGTGGCCTTGGCGTGCACGCTGAACGTGTCGGGCGTCAGCCCGGCCGGGTCGATCGGCCCGAGCCGGGCGGTGTCGAGGGTGACCGAGGTGACCTGCTCACCGCCGTCGAGCGTTCTCGCGTCGAGGGTGAACCTCACGCTGGCGGGTTGGTGACCACCGGCGTGGGCGGCGACGCTGGGCAGGGCCAGGCCGATGGCGGCACCGGCCCCTCCGGCCAGAACGGTGCGACGAGTGACAGGCGTGGACATGCGGCCCCCGTACCTCACGATTTAGACGATCGTCGATGGCATCTCAACGTAACGCGGTGGAGATCAGCTGGCAACCGGTGCGGGCACTGGACTCCACCCCGCCTGATCCACCAGCAACCCGGCCTCCCGAGTCGTACTTTGGGAGGATCTGAAGTCGCACCACCGTTCGTACGCCCGCCACGCCACCCGCATCGAGGTCAGCGTCGCTGCCGACGACACGTCCGTGCGCCTACGGGTCAGCGACGACGGCGAGGCCGGCACCTCCCGTCCGGCCGGCTCGCCCGGTTTCGGCCTGGTGGGCATGATGGAGCGTGCCGATCTGCTCGGCGGCACCTGCGAGGCCGGCCCCGACCCGGGCCGTGGGTGGACCGTCAGGGCCGTGCTTCCGCGCGAGGGAGCCGGCAGGTGACGGTTCGCGTGCTCGTGGCGGACGACCATGAGATCGTTCGTACCGGGCTCACCATCATCCTGAACACGCAGCCCGGCATCGAGGTCGTCGGTGGGGCCTGTGACGGCCGGCAGGCGGTCGCGCTCGCCCGGCGGCTACGCCCCGACGTGTGTCTGTTCGGCATTGGGATGCCGGGCATGGACGGCATCGAGGCCACCCGGGCGCTCGCCGGGCCAACGGTTCCGGACCCGCTCGCGGTGGTCGTCATCACGACCTTCGACCTCGACGAGTACGTAGCTTTCACTGAGTGAAAGGTCGACCTCTCGCGCCTGACGGTGTGGCTGCCGTGCCGGCGGCACGGCAGCCACCCGGCGTCACCTGTTCTGCTTCTCCTGGCACGGCACGCAGAAGCGGGCGTGCGGAAGGATTTCGAGTCGCTCGGCAGGGATGCTCCGGCCGCACCTCTGGCAGGTGCCGTAGGTGCCGTCGCTGATCCGGCTCAGCGCACCGGTGATCTGCTCGATGTTCTGGCGGGTGGCCACCAGCAGCGCGGCCTGGTTGTGGGCCTCGCCGGGGTCGCCGGTGTCGGCGTTGAGCTCGGTCAACTCCCGCAGCCGAGCCGTCTGCGCGGCGAAGTCGTCAGCCAGCGACGCGCGAAGGTCAGCCAGCCAACTCTGGTCGAGAGTGCCACGATGATCGACGGTCATGGTGTGCCTTTCAGGAGAAGCGGGTGGGAAAAACAAAAAGGGCCGAAGCTTGGATAGCTTCGCCCTGGCGATCGTTCTGGGTATGCAACGACTCCGCAGGTGGGCCTCGGCCGGTTCGCGTCGGGCACGACGGTGTGTGCGCGGACACGGTGTGCGGCGCGCGGACAACCGGCACCCGCATGTCGGCCTCGGGGCGTGTGGCCGTCGGCACGCGCACAGCGGCGCCCACCACCACGTCAGTGGCGGCGGGCGAGCAGAAGGTCACCGGCGGCATACCCCCCACCATAGAGCGGGGTTTACCTAACGCCAACGTTTAATGATGCTCACTGTTGGCGGGTTGTCAGCTCGGGGTGAGGAGGCAGAACTCGTTGCCCTCCGGGTCGGCGAGCACCCGCCACGGGACGTCCTGCCCCAACTCGATGGGGGTCGCGCCGAGACTCCGCAGCCGGGCCGCCTCGACCTCCGGGTCGTCACCGGGGTACGGACGGACGTCGAGGTGGACGCGGTTCCACCCGCTCTTCGCGTCCGGGGTTCGGACGAACTCCAGGTAGGGGCCGACGCCCTTGGCGGAGCGCAGTCTCGCACCCCGATCGTTCACCTCGTGCAGGGTCCAATCCGTGGCCTCGCTCCAGAACCGGGCCATGGCTCGCGGGTCGGCGCAGTCGACCACCACGGCGGCGATCGGTCCGGTGTCCCGGTAGACCGCCCTGGGCTCCAGCACGCAGAACTCGTTGCCCTCCGGGTCGGCCATGACCGTCCACGGCACGTCACCCTGGCCCACGTCGGCGGCGGTCGCGCCGAGCTCCGTCAGACGGGCTACCACCTGCGCCTGGTGGGACGCCGAGGTGGTGGCGAGGTCCACGTGCACGCGGTTCTTCACCGTCTTGGGCTCAGACGAGACGATGAGGTCGATACAGACAGCGACCGGGTCCGGGTAGACGAAGCCCTCGGGTTCGAGGTTGGTCACGCCGGGTCCCTCACTGGAGATTTCCCAACCGAGCGCCTGCGCCCAGAAACCGCCCAGCGCGGAGTCGTTGCGAGCCTTCATGTTGATCTGCACAAGCCGCGTCGCCATGCCGGCGATGCTAAGGCCTTTCGAGCCGGCGATGGGCCCCGACCCGCAGCGGTGCGACGGGCTCACCCCGAAGCGTGTTGTGGCCGTCTATCTGTGCTGGTCCGAGGGCTGCTCCTTCGTCAGGTGCAGCAGCCACCCCTCAGCGGTGCGGATGAGCGCGTATCGCCGGCGAGCGGTGCGGCCGTGCAACGTGAACAGCATCCGGCGGTCGGTGCGATCGTGCTCCTCCCAGGTGCCGATGTCGGCGATCGACTTGTCGACGTCCTCGTAGGTGAGGTGATCAAGATCGTGTTCGGGCACGGCGATCGCGAGCCGGTTGTCGCTGGGGCTGTCCGGCAGACCGCGAGGCACCGCCCACGAGCGCAGCACACCGTCCTCCTCGAGCCGCAGGTCGAAGTGCGGTCGCGGTTTGCGGTGATGATGCAGGACGAAGGCGGGCGCCACTGTCCCATTGTCGGCGCCGGCCGGCCCTTCCGCCTGTCAACGCGACCACCTCACGAGACCTGGTACGCCTTCCAGTCCTCGATCGGCGTGAGCGGAACCGGCGCGGGCCGTTCTGCCGCCGTCGTCAGCTCGATCCGCTGACCTTCGGCCGCCGACCGCAGCAGGCTGGTCATGGTTTCGAGTACGTGCAGTGCGACCTCGCCGTCAGCGCGCGGGGCACGCTGATCGTCGGCCCTGACCAGGTCGATCAGGCCGATGCCCCGGGACGCCTTGGCGTAACCGGCCTGCGGTTCGAGAGCGCGCCAGTCGGTGTCGCCGAGCGTGAAGAGGCGGACCTCACCGTCGAAGTAGTTCGGATCGGGCACGGCGAGCGTGCCGGCCTCGCCGTGCACCTCGATCGGTGCGGCCGTCGTCCGGACGCCGTCGAAGCTCGTCGTGATGGTGGAGAGCGCACCGTTCGTGTGCTCGAGCACGCCGGTGAGGTGGGTGTCCACCCCCACCGGGATCCGCTGACCGGTGCGAGGGCCCGAGCCGATGACACGCTCGGCGCGCAGGCGGCTGGCGGCGCCGGTCACCGATCGGACCGGCCCGAGCAGGTGGATGAGCGCCGAGATGTAGTACGGCCCCATGTCCAGCATCGGGCCGCCGCCCGGGGCGTAGTAGAAGTCGGGATTGGGATGCCAGCGTTCGTGCCCCGGGGTGACCATGACGGCCGACGCGGACATCGGGCGGCCGATGAGCCCGCCGTCGATCGCCGCCCGCGCCGTCTGCGTGCCCGTACCCAGGACGGTGTCCGGCGCGCACCCGACGCGGACGCCGGCCGAAGTGGCCCGTTCGATGATCGAGCGGCCGTCCGGGAACGTCACGGCGAGCGGCTTCTCCACATAGACGTTCTTGCCGGCGTCGATCGTGTGCAGCGAGATGTCGGCATGGGCTGCGGGGATGGTCAGGTTGAGCACGGTCTGCACGTCCGGCCGGGCGAGCAGCCGCTCGACGCTCATCGCCTCGGCTCCAGCAATCGTGGCCGCGACCTCGGCCGACCGGGAGGCGTCGAGGTCGGCCACCGCGACGATGCCGATCTCGGGATGGTCCGCGAGGGTGTCCAGGTACGCGCGGGAGATGACCCCGAGACCTATGACGCCGACGCGGTGCGGGTCGCCCACACCATCCCCCTCTCGATCACGGTACGGACATCCGCGTGCTCCAGCACGTCGAGGCTGTGCCCCGGGGTCGTCACGACGACGCGCCCGGCACCCCACTGCCGGGTCCAGATGGCCGGTGAGGTGACCGGCCGATGCCACGGATGCCATGCCTGCGTCGGGTGGGTGGTCACGGCCAGTACGTCGATCAGGTCATCGTGCAGCACCCAGTACTGTTCGGTGACCAGGTCGAAGTCCTCGATGCCCGCGGTGATCGGGTGCTCCCGGCCGAGGTCGGTGACGCGCACCGTGTGCGGCAGGAAGTTGTCCTCGGGGCCACCGTGACGCTCACACGGCTCAAGGCCCGGATGGGTCGCGAACTGGCCGCCCACCAGGTGCAGGTATTCGGCTGACGCGCGGAACGAGTCGACGATGCCGCCGTGCCAGCCGGTGAAGCCCGTGCCGGCGATGACCGCCGCGCTGAGGCCCGCCACCTGGTCCGCGGTGATCTGCGACATCGTCATGCACTGCACGACGAGGTCGGTCTCGGCCATCTCGGCGGTGTCGGCGTAGATCTCCGTCGACTCCTCGACCCGTACGGCATAGCCGCTACGTTCGAGGAAGGGGAGGAACAACTCCGTCGCCTTGACCGGCTGGTGCCCCTCCCAACCGCCCCGAACCACCAGTGCTCTCCGCTGCGCCACCGTCGCTCCCTCCCACGGTCCGTCGCCACCGGGCTGGCCGCTCCCGCCCCGACGACGGGTCGCCGATGCCCACACGTGCCGAGCACCGAAACCGTACCCGTGGTCGCCGACAAAGCCGACGTACGCCGGCTGCCGGATTCCACTCTGCCCGGTCGGCGTGGCCCGTACCACGAGCGACACCGGTCCTGGACCGGCGCGGGGGCGCGGACGGGTCGAAGCGATCGCCGCCCGCGCCGACGCCGGGGCGAGCACCCGGATGCGCGCAAGGTCGCGAGCGCCGCGGCGGGGACGCCACGGCGCTCGCCACCGGCATCGGCATGATGCCGACCGCTGCGCTGATCATGGGTGCGGTGACAGAGCCTGCCGCGGATCAACCGCTACGACGGTTGCCCCACTGACGGGGGCTCTGGACCGAGCCCCGGCCAGTGGGGTTCTGACCCTTTCCGAACGGTTGAGGTGAGGCGACCTTGCCCTTCGCGCGTCGGGCAGCCCGATTCGCGGGAACGGCAGGCGGATCGGTCTCGGTCTCGGCCGTGGTTGAGGTGTCGGCTGCCGCCGCGTCGGCGTCCTGGGCGGGCTCAGGCTCCGGCATCGGGTCTCCTTGGATTGGTGGGGTCCTGCGGGCCATCGACGGCCGGCGGACGCGGACTGATCGACGCCCGGGCGTGCGCCTTGACGGTAGCGCAACGCCAGGCCCACCCGCGTGTTCCCCCGCTCCATTGGGACAGCCGTTACCTGCTGCCTGTCGGCGCGGACCGAGCCCCGGGCCGCAACCGCATCGCCACAACTGGATACTTCTTCTGGCCCGATCCGATGGGCGCCCGTGCCGAAGCTCGCCATGGTCGCGCGGCCAGAGTTGCGGCCCAGTATGCGGAGGTGGGTATTGGGCCGTCCGGAGAAGCCAGTGGACCCGGCGGCGGGCCCGGTGCAACGGTTGGCGTGGCAGCTACGACAGTTGCGGGAGCACGCCGGCAACCCGAGCTATCGGCTCCTGGCTCGGCGGGCGCACTACTCGGTAAGCACGTTGGCGGACGCGGCGAAGGGTGACCGGCTGCCGACGCTGGAAGTGACGCTCGCGTACGTTCAGGCCTGCGGCGGTGACCCGGCCGAGTGGCGGGCACGGTGGTCGGCCATCGCCGAAGCGGCGGTCGCCTCCAGCACCGCCGAGACCCATCGCGCAGCGCTGCCCGTATCAGGGGCTGACGGCATTCCAGCCCGAGCAGGCGGAGCTGTTCTTCGGCCGTACGGAGTTGGTCGAGCGGCTGCTGGCACGCGCCGATCAGCGGTGCCTGACCGCGGTCGTCGGGGCTTCCGGAAGCGGCAAGTCCTCGTTGCTGCGGGCCGGTCTGCTGGGGGCCATCACCGCGGACCGTGGGCTCGCCCAGCGGTGGCAGACGATGTTGTTGACGCCGACCGAACACCCGCTGGAGGCGTTGGCCGCCGAGATCGCGAAGTTGACCGGCCAGGACGCCCCAGAGATCCGGAAGGAGCTGGCGGCGGATGCCGCCGCGCTCGACATCGCGGTGCGGAGCGCACTGGCAGGCGGCCCGCCGCAGACCCGCGCGCTGCTGGTGGTGGATCAGTTCGAGGAGGTGTTCACACTCTGCCCCGACAAGGCGGAACGCCGCCGGTTCATCGAGGCGCTGCTGGACGCCGCGCAGGGGGCCGATCGCCGCACCACGGTGGTGCTCGGGGTACGCGCCGACTTCCTCGCCCACCTCATGCAATATCCGGACCTGGCCGTCGCGCTGGAGGACGAGGCGCACCTCCTGGTGCGGCCGGTGAGCGCCACCGACCTGCGGGAGATCATCACTCGGCCCGCCGCCCAGGTCGGCATGGGCGTCGAAGCCGACCTGGTCAGTACGGTGCTCGCCGATGCCGCCGACGAGCCGGGCGCCTTGCCGCTCGTCTCGCACGCGCTCCTCGAGACGTGGCAACGACGAAGCGGGGAGACCCTCACTCTGTCGGCGTATCAGGCGAGCGGCGGCGTACGCGGGGCGATCGCCCAGACCGCCGAGCGGGCCTATGGCGACTTCGGGGCAGTCGAGCGACGAGCCGCTCGCCGGGTCTTCCTGCGGCTCACCGCATTGGGCGACGGTACCGAGGACACCCGGCGGCCCATCATGCGTACCGAACTCGACGGCATCGCCGATGAGGCGGTCACCGCCCGAGTTCTGGATCAGCTGGCCGAATCCCGTCTGGTGGTCATGGGCGACGGCACTGTGGAGGTGGCCCATGAGGCGCTCATCCGGGCCTGGCCGAGGCTGCACCGATGGCTGACCGATGATCGGGCGAACCTGCTGATCCACCGGCGTCTCACCGAAGCCGCGCACACCTGGGCGACGCTCGACCGTGATACCGGAGCCCTGTACCGGGGAACCCAACTCCTGGGCGCGCAGGCCCTGACAGAGGACCGACCGGAGGAGCTCAACGAACTCGAAAGCTCCTTCCTGCACTCCAGCTCCGCTCTCGCCGAGGCCGAGCAGAGCGCCGGCCGACGTCAGGCCCGCCTGTTCAAGCATCTCGTCGCAGGCATATCCACCCTGCTCGTACTCGCCCTGCTGGGTGGCGCCGTCGCGGTACGACAACGCCAGGACGCCCGCCGACAGCAGGTTGCCGCGCTCTCCAGCGAACTGTCGCTGCAAGCCCGATCCCTGCTCGCCACCGATCCCGATCTGGCCGGCCTGCTGGCCGTCGAGGCCGATCACCTCAACTCCAACACCGAGACCCAGGGCAGCGTGCTGAGCGCGGCCGCCGCGCCCCGCCGCACCGAACTCAACGTCGGCGGGCCCTCCATCTACACGGTCGCGTTCAACCCGGACCATTCCCTGTTGGCCTCCGCTGCCGGTGACGGCACCATCGGGTTGTGGGACCCCGCACGCGGCGAGCGGATCGCCGTCCTCTCCGGCCACACCGGTCGGACCTCCGACCTGGCCTTGCGGACCACGGGAGGCTGCTCGCCTCCGTCGGGATCGACAAGTCCATCATCATCTGGGATGTCGCGACGCGCCAACAGAAGACCCGGTTGACGGAGAACAGCCTCGGGTCGGGCATGGCCTTCAGCCCGGACGGGACCAAGCTCGCCGTCGGCCTCGCGGCCGGCCCCGGCGCCGACGCGAGTGCCGGCCGTGCCGGCGACATCGCCCTCTACGACCTGCGGACCACAACTCGCACAGTGCTCCGCGAGCACCGGAGTCCGGTCAGATCCCTCACGTTCAGCCATGACGGCGCGATCCTTGTCTCCAGCGACGGGGTGGAGCACCCGGCCGCCTGGCGTGTGGCGACCGGCACCGTGTTCGCCAGACTGCCCGCCCAGCATGTCTTCTCGGTCGCCTTTGGTCCCTCGGGGTATCTCCTCGCGGGTTCCGCCGACGACCGCGGGGTGTACCTGTGGGGTCTTGCCACCGGCCAGCCGGTCCGCCTTCCGACGTTACCGCTGGCGGGCCGCTACGCATGGACCATCTCCGCGCCCACCGACAGCAAGCTCGCCGTGGCCGACGGGAACGGCGCGATCACGATCTGGGACGTGCGACGCCGCGAGTCGCTGCAGACCTTTCAGGACCGCGGCCGCACCGAAACGGTGTCCGTCGCACTGAGCCGGGACGGGGCGATGCTCGCCTCGGCCGGCTTCAACGGAACCATCGTGCTTCACAATCTGGAGGACGCCCCGTTCAGCGGTTTCGCGGCACAGGTCAAAGACCTGAAGATCAGCCCGGACGGAACCCGTGTCGCCTCGGCGGGCAGCGACGGCACCGTCCGCCTCTGGGACACCGACGGTGAACAGGTGGCCGTTCTCAGCGGGCACCCGGACGAGGTCCAGGCCGTCGCGTTCAGCCCCGACGGGGTCCGGCTCGCCGCCGTGACCCGGAACAACATCGTCACGATCTGGGATCTCCGACGTGGACGACACGCCACACGACCGATCGTGTCCAAGGGAGTCGGTGCGTCCACGGACGTTGCCTTCGATCCTGGTGGCCGTCTCGTCGCAGCCGCCACGCTCGGCCCCTTCGTCTGGGACGTCGGGGACATCAACAACCCGACGGACATCACAGCCAGGTTCCCGGCGCAGATCGTCACGTCGCTGGCCTTCACCCCGGACGGCCACCGTCTCCTGGGCGCGAGCGTGGGCGGCTTCGTCAATACGTGGGACGTCACCACCGGCAAACTTCTCAGCCGGGTGAAGAGCCAGCAGGGCACAGTGCAGGACATCGCTGTCAGCCCTGACGGAACTCTGCTCGCGACCGCCGGCGACAGCCGTAGCGTCAAGCTCTGGGATGCCGTGACCGGCAGCGAACTCGCCGTTCTGCACGGCCACACCGCACCCGTCCAGGTCCTTGCCTTCAGTCGCGACGGCCGCAGGATCGCGTCCGCCGGTGACGACCGGACCATCATCATCTGGGACACCGTCACCCATCAGCGGGTGACGACCCTCAGCGGCCATGGCGCGAGAGTCCGAGGGCTCGCCTTCACTGCGGCCGGAACTCTCCTCTCCGGTGCCGAGGACGGCCGAATCGTCCGCTGGTCGTTCGATCTCCGCGCCGCCAGGGCTTACATCTGCGCCACAGCCGGCCGTGAGCTGACCCGGCAGGAGTGGGCGAGGCACATCCCCTCAGAGCGGTACGACCCTTCCTGCGGCTCACCGCCGAGTCGCTGACTGAGCTGCGCAAACGCCCTGAGGGTTGTCCGACGTTGTTTGACCGGCGCCACCGCCCTGTTGGACAACCTCGCGTCGAACCAGCCTGACGTCAGGACACGAGCCGTGGGGTGGATGTCCTGCCAGGAGTCCGACTGCCCGGGGAAGGCCCGACGGGGGTCCCGGGCATCGGACGACACCGCGATGAAGGAGAACTCGATGAAGCGTTCGGCAGCACTGCTCGCACTGCTCATGACCGTGCTTGCGGGCACGCTGGTCGCCGCCAGCCCTGCCCACGCTCGCAGTCAGCCGGAATGCGAGTCCTACGACGTCGTCAGCAACCAGGCCGGTTATCAGGTCGCCGCGCCGGTCGGCAAGTACGGCGTCCTGCCGTGCTCGCTGGTCTGGGGCGACGGCGGACCGGGCACAGCGGCCCTCCAGTGGGCCCTGAACGACTGCTACCTCGCACCCGCCGGCAAGGCGCTGCTCAGCGATGACGCGGCGTTCGGCCAATTGACCTTCAACGCGCTGAAGTTCGCGCAGAGCAAGGCGGGCATCAGCGCGGACGGCCAGTTCGGGCCGCAGTCACGCGCGTCCCTGAAGTTCCCCGCCTACCAGGGCGGGACCTACGGAACCCGTACCTGTGCCCGCCTCGGCCGTCCGCTGCCGTAACTGCCGCTGGACGGACCCCGCCGGCGGTGACAGCGCAAACGTTGTCACCGCCGGCTCGCCGAGCCCCACGCTGCCGATCCTGATCCTTCCCGGGCTGTCACGTCGGAACGACCGTCAGACGGCGGTGCGAGACCACTGCTGGTTGGTGCCGGAGTTGCACGAATACTGCTTGATGACCACTCCGTCCGCGGTCGCCGCGGCTGGCACGTCCACGCATTTGTTGCTGTGTCGTGCCCGGAGCTGGAAGTAGGCACCGTTGGTGACCATCTGGAACTGCTGGTTGGCCCCGGTGCCGCAGGTGTACTGGACGAGCTCGGCGCCGTCGGCGGTCGACGCGCTCACCACGTCGAGGCACTTTCCGCTGTGCCGGCTGACGATGCGCCAGTAGCCGCTGCCGGCGTCCTGGAACTGCCACTGCTGCCACGCACCACCGCTGTACGTGTACTGGCCGACGCGGGCGCCGTTGGCGGTGTTCGGCTGCTGGACGCCCATGGCCTTGCCGCTGTGCCGCGCATCGATCCGGTAGAACGTTCCCGTCGATGGTGGGGGCGTCGTCGGGCCATCGCCGACGGTGTCGCCCCACGCGTACCGGATGCGGTCCGCGCCCGAGGTGTTGCGGACCGTCAGGTTGAGGTCGGTGCCGCTGCCGCCCAGCGCGAACATCGAGTACCAGTCGTAGCCGATGGTGCCGGTCTTGCCACCGAGGGCGGGCCAGTAGGTGCCACCCATCTGGTTGTCGCGCATGACCTGGGCCATGGCGCGGATGTAGCGCACGAAGTTGTCGCTGCTGGCCGCGTCGGCGTAGTTGCGGCCGTCGTTCATGGGCGCGCCGAACTCGGTCGCCACCGCGCGGGAGGCGCAGTTGCCGAGGCGGGCCTGGATGTGGCTGCGGAAGGCGTCGTAGGTCATCGCGCCGTAGAAGAAGGCGTAGTAGTGGAAGGACAGCAGTGTCGAGGTGAAGCGGCTGTCGTTGCAGATGTCGCGCAGGTCCTGGCTGAAGCCGGTGCCGCCGATCAGCACCCGGCTGGGCACCGCCGAGTAGTGGTACGTGAGCCAGTTCGCGGCGACGTCGCGCCACTCCGCCGAGCTGTAGCCGTGTGGCTCGTTCATCGGCTCGAAGTAGACGTTGGTGTTCGTGCCGTACATGTTGGTCACGGTGGACCACATCGCGTTCCACGCGGCGAGGTTCGTGATCCTGCCGCCGGAGGCGGCACCGTCCTCCCAGTAGGCGAGGATGACCTTGAAGCCGCGGGCGGTGGCCGCGTCGATGGCGCCTCGGTACGCCTCCCACCAGGCCGTCCCCACCGTGTGGGTGTTGATGGGCAGTCGGACGGTGTTGACCCCCATGGTGGACGCCATGTCGTCGTACAGGGCGTTGGCCTTGGCCCGCACCGTCGCGTTGCTGTCGGACGCGCTCAGGCCCTGCACGACGAGGGGGACGGTCTTGAAATTGTCACCCAACACGGCCCAGTTCATGCCGCGGAACTGGTTGGTGGCGGCGGTGGCCGGCGTCGACGCGACGGCGACCACGCCAACCATCGCCGTCAACGCGGCCACCAGGGCGGCGAGCACCCGTCGATGTAGTGCCACAGTCGAGACTCCTTGATCAGGGGCCAGCGTCAGCTGGTCACGCGGAAGGTGGCGTCGGCACGGCTCTGCGCGTCGGGGACCGGGTCGAGTCGCAGCAGGTAGGCGTAGTGCCGGAGGTAGCGGTCCGGGTGGCTGTAGGACTGGAACGACGTCCACGAGGAGTTGGCGAGACCCGCTACCTGCCGGAAGGTGGCGTCGGCGGCAAAGGTCGAGGTGCCGTCGTTGGCCTCCGGCCGGAAGTCGTACCCGTAGTGGCGCAGGTAGTGGCCCGGGTAGTTGACCGACTGGATGGAGACGGTGCCGGAGCCGACCAGGCCGGGCACCAGCCGCCACTGGCCGTCCTGCGCCGGGCTGACGTTCGGGTCGATGCGGACGTCGTAGTCGTAGTGCCGCACGTACCGGTCCTGGAAGTTGTACGACTGGATCCGGTTGACAGCGGCGGCGGGCCAGCGGGCGAGCACCCGGCTCTGCTCGGCGGCGGTCAGGTTGAGGATCGAACCATGCCGTTTCTTGGTGCCACCCATCGAGTACGAGCCGGACGCTGGCAGTCGGTAGCTGCCCGGGCTCGACGGATCGGTGGTCAGGACCGGCAGGTAGCCGCGTCCGCTGGAGTACTGGTCGAGGTAGAGGACCCACTCGTTGCGGGCATTCATCCTCATCCACATCGGGCCCTCGACCTGCGCGCCGGTCAGCCCGATGCCGGAGAGGTTTCCGAGGCTGGTCCAGGTACCGAGGATGGAGTTGCTGCCTTCGATGCCGATCTGGCCGTCCCGGGAGGCCCGGACGTAGCGGTAGGCACCGACGCCGGTCGGCACCTCGACGATCTGGGTGTCGATGATCTCCTGGTTTCCGGGCCGGTTGATGTAGACCTGTGGCGTGGTGACGCTACGGAAGTTTGTCGTCCGCGCGTAGTAGATGCGGTGCTTGGTCGCCCCGTTGAGCGGGACGTTCGTCGCCCAGTAGAGGACGTAGTCATTGGTGGCGGGGTTCCAGATCGCCTCCGGTGCCCAGGCGTTGCGTCCGTCCGGGATCGCGCCGGCGACGTTCAGCAGCCAGGGCGTCGACCAGTTGACCAGATCGGTGGACTCCCACACGACGAGGTTGCGGCTGCCGTTGTTGATCGCGGCCGACCAGTCCTGGCCGCAGCCGATGCACAGGTCGGTGGCGATGATCCAGTACCGGTCGCCGTTCGGCGAGCGGACCAGGGCGGGGTCGCGCACGCCGCGGGTGCCGACGGTGGACCGCAGCACCAGCCCACCGTTGTTGAGGTCGTTCCAGCGGAGGCCGTCGGTGCTGTGGGCGAGGTAGATCTGCTGGTCGGTCGACGACTCGCCGGTGAAGTGCGCCATCAGGTAGCCGACGGTCGGGTCCAGCGCGGCCGCCTCCTTCGGTGTCGCCGCCGACCAGGTGGTGAACAGCAGACAAGCGGCGACCATGACCGCGCAGAGCCGGGCGAGGACTCTCGACATGTGTCTCTCTCCTTAGCGCAGGGGCTTACCGGTCAGCTACAGGGCCGGCACGACGGGACGGATGGTGCCGTCGGTGTTGAACTCCATCCGGTCGATGGCGGTCTCGCGGTTGGTGCCGTTGCCGGCCGGGACAGCGAACCGGTGGTAGGCGACGTACCAGGTGTCGCTGCCGGGAGCCCGGACCACGGAGTGGTGGCCGGTGCCCTTGATGCCCAGGTCGAGGCGCTTCTGCAGCACCACGCCGCGCTTCGTCCACGGCCCGAGGGGTGAGGAGCCGGTGGCGTAGGCGACCCGGTAGTCCTCGCTGCGCGTGTCGTTCTCCGACCACATGAAGTAGTACAGACCGTTGCGCTTGAACACGAACGGCGCCTCGTTGTAGCCGGACGGGGTGATGACCCGCGCCTGCGCCGCGTCGAAGGAGACCATGTCGGCGTTCAACCGCACCGCCCGCGCGACGCCCTGCCCCCAGTACAGGTAGGACCGCCCGTCGTCGTCGGTGAACACCATGGGGTCGATCGTCTGCCCGCCGGAGAACTGGTCGCTGCGGATCAGCGGTCGGCCCAGGGCGTCCCGGAACGGCCCGGTGGGACTGTCGGCTACCGCCACGCCGAGCTGTTTGGCGGTGTTACCGCTGGCAGCGCCACCGCTGAAGTACAGGTAGTAGCGGCCGTTGGCGCTGGCCACCGTCGGCGCCCAGGCCGAATTGTCGGCCCAGGACACGTCCGGTCCGTGGTCGAGGATCACGCCGTGGTCTGTCCAGGTGACCAGGTCGGTGGAGGAGAACGCCTTGTAGTAGGTGCCGGCCCAGCTCGCGTAGCCGTCGGTGGTCGGGTACAGGTAGTAGCGGCCGTTGAACACGGCGATGTGCGGGTCGGCGAAGAGGCCCGGGATCACCGGCCCCCTGGTGGTCCTGGGTGCCCAGGGCGCGACGAGGCGGAAGGAGCTGTCCGCCCGGAAGGCGGCCGTGTCCTGGTAGGCGTCGAGCCAGAGGGCGAAGTCGCGGTGCCGGATCCGCCGGGTCGGGTAGTTGTACGAGGCGAGCGCCACCGAACCGCTGACCGAGCCGTCCACAGCGCAGAAGGTGGCGTCGGCCCGGAATGACGCGTCGCCGGTGTTCGGGTCGACCCTCAGCCGGTAGTCGCGGTGCCGCAGGAACATGCCGGCCTTCGTCTGGAAGGAGTAGCAGGCCGGCGACGCCAGGCCGTTGACCACGGTGAAGGTGGCGTCGAGCTTGGTCTGGTTGGCGCTGCCGGAGGTCACCGCGTCGAGCTGACCGAGGTAGTCGATGTGGCGTACGTACCGTCCGGCCTGGTTGACCGCCTCCAGCGAGACGGCGCCGGTCGGCAGTGTGGCGGCGTGCGCCGACCCGTCGGCCACCACCACGACGGCCGCGGCGGCCACGGTGGAGAGCAGGAGGAGCGCACGTAGGCGGGTGGTGGATGCTTTCGGCAGCGATGCCGCTGCCCCGCGTTGTGGAACCACCGCCTCAGCCCCTTTCGCAAGATCATCTATGTTAGCGTTAACACATCCGGCAGTGCCCGAGCCAAGGCCGGGAGGCCCTGGCGACGGATGTGGAGTCTTCACATACGGTGCCTCTGGCTGCGTCGCGACGCAGGCACAATGTGTTCGGTTCGTTAAGCTCGCGTTGCGGACAAGTGTTAGCGATCGCATCCACGAGTGTCAAGGCATCGACCGTCACCGCTCCCCCGGCGCCTGGCGAAGCCGGTTGTCACGCTCGACCCGCACCCTGAGCGCCGTGGTCCCCGAGCACCTCACGCACATGTTTGAGCGCGAAGCCGAGCAGGTTGAGCCCTCGCCAACGGGCCGCGTCGCCGGCGGCCGGATCGTCGCGGTTGAGGCCGATACCCCAGATCCGGTCGAGCGGGCTGGCCTCCACCAGGACCCTCTGCCCGGTAGCCAGCAGAAATGCCCGGAGCGCCGCCACGACCGGCTCGCGGCCGGCGCGCTGCCAGGCCGGCGCGCGCGAGTGGGCGGCGCACCGGGGGCATCCGGAGCGCCGCGACTCGTAGCCGGCGAAGGCCGAAGGCGTCAGCTCTGGACGGAGAACGTCGCGACGACTCCGTTGTGGTCGGAGTTGGTGCCGCCGACGAAGTCGTAACCGGTCATCCACATCAGCTGGTACTCGGGCAGCCGCTTCCAGAAGTAGACGTAGTCGATGTGCCGGTTGCCGTGCGTCCCGGTGCCCTTCTCGCCGTAGAGGTTGTAGTTGGAGCGCAGGTTCGGCAGCTCGTTGGCCTCGAAGACCTGCCACGGGAACTTCGCGTACCCGAAGCTCCGGTCGGCGCTGAAGTCGACGTTGAGGTCACCGCTCACGATGACCTGGCCCTCGGCCTGCTTGTTGACCGCCAGATCCTTGAGGCCCTGGAACTGCGCCTCGGCGCACCTGGTGCGCGGTAGGTCCTGCGGCTGGCCGGCGGTCTCGATGCTGGCCACCGCGTGGGCGTTGATGTGGGTGACGGTGCGGCCACTGGCCTTGTGCCGGTACTTGACCCAGTTGTTGTACCGCGCGGGCGGCACCTCACCCGGACCGTTGGTGTCACAGACGAAGATCGAGCCCTTGTCGAGTACGTCGAACATGCTCTTCTTGGCGATCAGTGCCTCGCCGGCCTGGTTGGTGCCGCCCGGCGCGTACAACCACCAGCCGTTGTCGGCGGCCCAGTTCTCCAGGTACGCCTTGCGGTTTCCGACCTCGTTGAGCCCGACGAGGTCAGCCTTGGACGCGATCAGGTTCAGATCCTGTGCGAAGTCGACCTGGCTCAGCCCGTAGTAGATGTTCAACGTCGCCGCCCTGAAGGTCACGCTCGCGGCGGTCGCCGGGGCCGCCGGCAACAGGGCCACCCCCAGCGCGAGCGCGCTCACGAGTGCGCCCAGCGCGCGGGCCGACCAGATCGTTGTCCTGCGCATCGATTCCCCTCCGCCTGAACCGCCGGCGGTGGCCGGCCAACGGACACTAGCGATTCGAGCCGACGCGACGCCGAACAACCGGTGACGAAGCATCGACAGACCTGGGTCGACCATTCCTCGGACTACCATTCGGCCATGGACGACATCACCCGCGGCGTACGCATCAGACGCGGTGACCCGGCCGACGCACCTGCCGTACTGGACATGCTCGACTCCGCGGTGGTCTGGATGAACGACCGCGGCAACACCGAGCAGTGGGGCACGACGTCGTTCTCGGAGAAGCCCGAAAGGGTTGAACAGGTCGACCGGTACCTGACCGAGCACCTCCCGTACATCGCGGAGGTGGACGGGACGCCAGCAGCAGCCCTCGTGTTGGATTTGGGGCCCGACCCCCGGGTACCGATCTCGCCTGCGGAAGAACCGGAGCGGTTCGTCCGCCTCCTGGTCTCCGACCGACGATTCGCCGGCCGGAAACTCGGGTCGGCCCTGTTGGCGCACGCCGTCGAGGAAACCCGGCAAGCTGGCGTGCGACTGCTACGGGTCGACTGCTGGGCGGGCGGCGGTGGCGAGTTGGTGGCGTACTACGAGCGCCACGGGTTCACTCCCACCGAAACCTTCCTGGTTGGATCCTGGCCGGGGCAGGTGCTGGCCCAACGAATCGACTGAGCCGCGCGATATTCGGGCGTCTCGCCGGGCTGCGTCCACTAGCGTCCCGCCTCATGGCGAACACCACAATCCGTACTGAACGCCTCGAGCTTCGCCCGGTGCGGGACGAGGACATCGACCGGATCCTGGAGTACCGCAACCTGCCGCAGGTCACGCGCTGGCTACTCCGTACGCAGGTCGACCCTGCGTCCTTCCGCGCGGCATGGCGACGCGCGGCCGCGGACCCCGACGACCACAGCATGGCGGCCACCCTCGACGGCGTGGTGATCGGCACCGTCTCGCTCGA
This sequence comes from Micromonospora sp. NPDC050795, assembly GCF_044456785.1. NCBI lineage: Bacteria > Bacillati > Actinomycetota > Actinomycetes > Micromonosporales > Micromonosporaceae > Micromonospora > Micromonospora sp. NPDC050795. Next base: position 198,889 of record NZ_JBITGE010000005.1, read on the forward strand.
CGTCGTCGACGGCATGGGTCAACCCGGGATGCCCCAACGGACCGAGGCCCACCTGGGCTACGTCTTCGATCCAGCCTACGGCGGGAATGGGTACGCGACCGAGGCCGTGACCGCGGTGGTGGCGTACGCATTCGACCGGTTGGGCATTCGGAGAATCACCGCCGGTTGCTTCGCGGACAACCTCGCCTCGGTGCGAATCCTCGAGAAGGTCGGCATGCATCGTGAACAGTACGGCGTCGGTGATTCCTGGCACGCCGAACTGGGCTGGGTCGACGGCTGCACCTACGCTGTCCTCGCCGAGGCACGGCATCGAGAGGGACCACCGCCGGAGCACCCGGCCGCGTCCATGCCGGTGCCGCGAGCAGGGTGAACCTCCAGCGTCACGGTTGGACGACCCGCGTGCCGGCGGCGGCGAGGAGGCTAGCCGCTGGTGGATTCCAGCTGATCGAAGGCCAGGCTCCACCACGACTTGGGATCGGCGAACGCGGACGAGTCCACACCCATCAGTTCCTCGCGGATCGCGGCGGCGCGGGCCGCGCGGGCCCGACCGCCCGGGTCCGTGGCGATGAGCCCTCCGAGCCGGTAGAGGAACTCGACGAAGGCCGCGAAGGTCGCGTTGACCGCCTCGAAGTTGGGGGTCTCCAGGTCCAGCAGCACGACGGCGCCGGTCAGCGCGTCGAGGCAGAAGAGCAGCTGGGGGTCCTCGGGTGAGCTGCCGAGGACGATGTGGATGCGCGGGCTGGCCTCGCCGATCTCGATCTTCAGCTTGGAGAACAACTCCAGGCCGGACACGTCGACGTCGACGGTGAACAGGATCGGCACGTCGACCGGGATGGCCCCGAACGGCGGGAAGACCTCTGGCGTCAGCGGGCCGAGGACGTCGTCGAACCGATCGACCGGGAAGTAGATCATCCCATCGACGCCCCAGAGCGCCGCGAGCTCCTCATGTGTCGCGGTCAATCGTCCGCCTCCTCGTCATCGTCACCGGGGGTGGTGAGACCGTGCTCGTCGAGGAAGCCCCACCACTCGTCGTCGTCGGAGCCGATCTCGCCGTACCCGGCGCCGAAGACGTAGTAGGCGAGGAACGAGTCGAGGTCCGGCGCGACGTCGAGGAACATCTCACGCATGAACCACTCGTCGGTGGTCTCCGCCGGGAAGTACCAGACCGCGCCGGTGTCGCGTCGGATCAGCAACGGCTCGTCGTTCCGGGTGCCGATGACCAGCCACTCGGCCGGTTCGTCGGCGACGCCGGTGAACTCGGGCATCTGCTCGATGTAGTACTGGATGTCGTCGAGATCCGCGACCGCGGGCAGGTCGAACGCGCCGGCCAGGATGCCGTTGGCGGTCTCCAGCAGCTCCCGGACCGGTTGCGGCAGCTCGGCGGGAATCTGGTCGGCCGGAGCGCCCTCGTTGATCTGCGCCCACACCAGCGTCGCCGGCTGGTCCGCCTCCAGGTCGGTACGCAGCTCCTCGATGAGCTCCCGCAGCTCGGGATTCAATCCACCACCTCTATTCGGATCGGTGTGCCGTCGGGCAGCTTCATGATCTGACGCCAGATTTGCCCGCCGACATCCCAGTTTGTTCTGCCGTGCAGAAGCTTCAGATTACTAACGTCGTCGGCGCCGCCCAGTTGCAGCTCCCACACATGGTCCGGCTGTTGCTTGCGGAGTCGGGCGGCGAGGGCGTTCGCCATCTTCTTGTCGTGGGGCCAGTACTTGTCAAAGATCTTCTGGCGGATGCGCTTCTTGTAGTCCTTCGTGATCGACTCGTCCCGGGCGACCGGGTTGGCCTGCTTGAACAGCTTGCCCTCGTCGCTGAGCTTCTTCAGCGCGTTCATCTTGCGGTCGAACTGGCCGCGCGCGTGGAACGACTTGCGCTGCACCTTGATCGTGACCTCGGGCAGGTCGTTGTTGCGCACCACCGGCTTGGCGGCGGCTTTCTTCACCGCCGCCCGGACGCCCTTGCCGACCCTCGGCTTGGCCGCGCCGCCGCGTTTCTTCGAGCTCTTCGGCGCTCTGCTAGGCATCGAGGAGCTCCTGAATCACCTGGTCGATCAGCAGGCCGACGATCTCCCGCGTGATCATCTGGAAGATCGGGACCTCGGCCAGCGATGCGCCGAACGTGACGACGGCGGTGGCGATCGCCTGCGCCACGGCGAAGGCGAGGATCGCCAGCTGTACGATCACCTGGATCTTCAGCGCGAGCACGATCGCGGCGGCGATGATCAGGCCGGTGCCGATCAGCATCGCGGCCTGGGAGTAGTCCGAGAGGGTTCCGGGACCGCTCTCCGGGTTGGCCCACCACTTCTGGAACGCCTGCATCGACTCGCCCTGGTGCTGCGACCAGATCGCCGCCGCGGCCGTTCCGGCCTGCCCGGAGGCCTCGGCGACCGTGCCGGAGAAATCCAACCAGGCCTGGCCCATCTCGAACAGCTTTTCCTCGTCGGCCTCGGGCCAGGTGTAGCCGATCCAGCTGAGAGCCGTGATCAGCTCGCCGGGCAGTTGGAGCCCCATGCCGTCACCCCAGCATTCCCTGGATGTCCCGCAGCGCGCCCGCGGAGGCTTCCTCGACCGACTCGTAGTTGTCGGCCATCTTGGTCAGGTCGCTACCGGCCGAGCCGATCTCCTCGGCGGCGACGCCGATGCAGTCCAGGACCCAGGTGGACGCCTCCGTGTACGCGATGCCGATGAGCGAGCCGATGTCGTCGGCACCCCACGGCTCGCCGTACCCCTGCATCTGCGCCTCGAAGCTCTCCAGCTGGCCGATGAAGCGTTCGGCGGCGCCGATGACCTCGTCGCCGCCGGACCGCAGCAGCGCCGGATCGACCTCGAAGCCGTTCACCGGGTGCCTCCTCGGGCCATCCGCTCCTGCGCGTCGGTGAGCGCCTGGAGGAACGCACCGAGCCGCGGCACGGCAGTGTCACGAACCTGCTCCAGCTGCTCGGTGAGCTGCGAGAGGTCGCCGGAGGCCACCGCCGGGCCACCGCCGCGCATCGAGTCGATCGCCGCGTTCACGGCCTCGATCACGTGGTCGCAGACCTCGGCCGAGCCGAGCCGCATCATCCGTGGGTCCAGCGTCAGTGACTCCAACCGGCCATCAGCGCCGAACTCGGCGCGGACCTGCCCCTCGGCGGACTCACCGACCCGACGCAGGCGCGCGGCCTCCTCGTCCTCCGGCGCAGTGCCGGCGGCGCGCAACGCGCCAACCGTCGCGTCCAGCATGCGAGCGAACTCCCCGCTCGCCGGCTCATTCACCGACATGCGCCCTCCATCGATCGCCTCGAGACAATGGAAAGCGTAGTCAGATCCGGCAAATCGTGTAGTCCCGCGAGGCGGTGCCGCCCGACGTGCTCGTGCTGACCGAGACCGCGCTGGCGGCGGTGCGCCACCGGAGAGCGGAACGTTGTCTCAGGCGGTCGCCAGGCGGACCGTGAACTGGCAGCCGTCCGGGGTGTTGCGCACCTCGACCCGACCGCCGTGCGCCTCCACCAGGCCATGGACGATGGCCAGGCCGAGCCCTCCGGACGCCCCACCGTCGCCGGGGCCGGGCGTGCGGGCCGGTTCACCACGGAACGCGATGTCGAACAGGCGGGGAAGGTCGGCCGGCGGGATGCCGCCACAGGTGTCGGCGACCGACAGCCAGGCATGGTCGTCCTCCCGGCCGGCTTCGATGCGTACGGTGCCGTCCTCCGGGGTGTAGCGGACCGCGTTGAGCAGCAGGTTGGCCACGACCCGGGCCAACTCCGGCTCGCTCGCGGCAACCGTGGGCCACCCCGACTCGCTGGCGATCAGCTTGATCCGGCGAGCGTCGGCCAACGGGGTGGTGCTGGCCAGCGCGTCCGAGACCACCTCTCCGAGCGGCACCGCCGTCAACGACAACCGCAACGCTCCCGCGTTGATCCGGGACAGCTCGAACAGGTCGTCGACGAGTCGCGTCATCCGGTCGGTTTCCAGTCGGATGCGTCGGTGGTACTCGTCGACCGTGTCCGGATCACGAACCACCCGGTCCTCCAGCGCCTCCGCCATGGCCCTCAGCCCGGCGAGCGGGGTCCGCAGGTCGTGGGAGACCCAGGCGACCAGGTCGCGCCGGCCCTTCTCCAGTTGCCGTTCCCGCTCCCGGGCCTGCTCGCGCCAGACCGCGGCGCGGGCCAGTCGCCGGCCGAAGTGCCCGCCAACGGCGAGACTGACCACCGCTGCCGCCGCGACGGTGATCAGGACCACCTCAAGGTCGTGCGCGGACAGGAACATCGCTTCCGCGACCGCCATCACCCCGACGGCGACGGCGACCACAGTGGTGGTGAGCAGCACGTTGAGGTGCACGGTCATCGAGCTGCGTCGCAGGGCGCGGAGCAGCACCGCTCCGGCGAGCCCGATGCCGAGTGCCGCGCCGAGGGCGATCGCGAAGATCAGGACTATGTCACGCACTGGCTGGCTCGTACCGGTAGCCGACGCCCCAGACGGTCACGATCCGCTGCGGATCGGCGGGGTTGGCCTCGATCTTCTCCCGCAGCCGGCGTACGTGCACTGTCACTGTGGAGTGGTCCCCGAAGTTCCAGCCCCAGACCTGCTCGAGAAGTTCGGCCCGGCCGAAGACCCGGGAAGGATGCCGCATGAGGTGCACGAGCAGGTCGAACTCGCGCAACGTCAGGGCCAGATCCGCACCGGCGAGGCCTGCGGTTCGGGAGGCCGTGTGCACCACCAGGTTGCCGTCGGTGAGCGCCTCCGGCCGCTCTGGCGGGACCCCACCGCCGGCGCGGCGAAGCACCGAACGGACCCGCAGCACCAGTTCCCGGGGTGAGAAGGGCTTCGTCAGGTAGTCGTCCGCGCCGAGTTGCAGCCCGAGGATCCGGTCGGCTTCGTCGCCGCGCGCGGTGAGCATGACGATCGGTACGCCGTCCGGCCGTACCCGCAGCGCCCGGCACACCTCCAGGCCGCTGATCAACGGCAGCATCAGGTCGAGCACGACCAGGTCTGGCGCCTGCCGCTCCACGGCCGCCAGTGCCGCCGCGCCGTCCGCCGCGAGGCTCACCTGGAAGCCGTCGTTCTCGAGGTAACGACGGATGACGTCGCTCACGGTCTGATCGTCGTCGACCACCAGCACGCGCTGTGTCACGGGCCGTCCCCGTTCCGCCCCGTCAACGTCTCCCCCAGATGTCCATCGGCCCAGCCTAGCCACGCGGCGGACTCCGCCCGGACCAGCAAACCTTGCGAGGTTCTTACGGCTGGACGCGGAAACCCGCCCAGGCGTACGTGGGGTCATACGGTGACCGGAATGCGGATCCTTGTCACCGGTGCGGCCGGGTTCATCGGCTCACACATCACCGACCTGCTCAGCGACGACGGGCACGAGGTGGTGGCCGTGGACGCGCTCCTGCCCGAGGCGCACGCTGCGACGGCGCCGCCCTGGACCGAGCGGCACGACCTGGTGGTCGGCGACGTCCGCGACAACGAACTGCTGACCCGGCTACTGACCGGGGTCGACGCGGTCTGCCATCAGGCAGCCATGGTCGGCCATGGCCTCGACCCCGCCGACGCCCCCCGGTACGCCGCGCACAACGACCTCGGCACGGCCACCCTCCTCGCGGCGATGCACACCGCCGGGGTACGCCGACTGGTGCTGGCCAGCTCGATGGTGGTCTACGGCGAGGGCCGCTACCACTGCCCCACCCACGGCATCGTCCGGCCTGCCGGCCGCCGGGTGGTCGACCTGGCCGAGGGCCGGTACGAGCCGACCTGCCCTCGCTGCGATCTTGCGCTCTCCCCCGGTCTCGTGCCCGAGGACGCGCCGCTGGAGCCGCACAGCACGTACGCCGCCACCAAGCTGGCCCAGGAACACCTCGCCGGTGCCTGGGCCCGGCAGACCGGCGGATCGGTCTGGGCCCTGCGCTATCACAACGTCTACGGTCCGCGAATGCCCCGCGACACCCCGTATTCGGGGGTCGCGTCGATCTTCCGCTCGGCCCTGGCCGCCGGACGACCGCCCCGGGTGCTGGAGGACGGCCGGCAGCGGCGGGACTTCGTCCACGTGACCGACGTGGCCGCGGCCAATCTACTGGCCCTCACGACACCGGCACCGGATCCCCTGACCCCCATCAACGTCTGCTCGGGCGAACCGCACACCGTCGGCGAGTTGGCCCACGAGCTGGCGTCGGCGATGGGCGGGCCAGCGCCGGTCACGGTCGGGGGCGGACGGGCGGCGGACGTACGGCACGTCGTGGCCGATCCGGCGCGTGCCGCCCAGGTGCTTGGTTTCACCGCCCGGGTCGGCTTCGCCGCTGGCGTCGCCGACTTCACCAACGCGGTGATGCGGGATCCGGCATCGGTCACGACACGGTCCACAGCAGGTGGTTGACGGCGAGAGCCGTGGCGGCCTGGGCGGCCAACCACCACCGTCGGTGACCGTGGGGCAGGTGCGCGGTCGCGACCAGCAGCCAGACGGCGAACGGTAGCCAGATCCGTTCGACCTCCGCCTTGCTGAGCCCGGACAGGTCCGCCGCGAGCACCGCCACCGTCGCCGCGACGGGCAACCACACAGTGGGTCCGGCGCTGACGATCCGCTGCCTGAGTGTCGTGGCGAGCGGTGGGTGCGGTGCCCGGATCGACACGGCGGCCACCGCCCGGCGCAGCGCCGGCCCGACCACCGGGCCGGCCGAGAGCAGCAGGGCCGCGAGATTCGCCCAGACCCAGTAACCGTACGGACGTTCCGCCGCCCAACCCTGGTAATAGCGACGCGCCACCAGGTGGTAGCCGTCCAGCCACCAGAAGCCGGCCAGGGTGAACACGGCGACGACGGCCGCGACCGCCGTCGCCGCGACCAGGAGCACTGCGAGGCGGTCCCGCGCCCGGAGCAGCACCACCGTCAACGCGAGCAACCCGACCAGGACGAACCCGTACGACAGGTACAGCGCGAAGCCGAGGAGCAACCCGCCCAGTGCGGCACCTGGTCGACCACCCACCGCCAGCAGCGCCAACCCGGCCGCGACCACCGCGGCGAAGATCCCGTCCGCGGACGCGCCCACCCAGACCGCCCCCGGCAGGAGCACCAGGAACGGCCACACCGCCCGCGCCGCGTCCTCGACACCGAGTGCCCGCAACGTCACCGGAACCGACACCGACACCGTGGCACCGAGCAGCACGCAGGCGAGCCCGGCAGCGGTCCCACCGCCGAGGCCGATCCGCTCCAGCCAGACGAAGAACAGCAACGTCCCCGGTGGATGAGCGGCAGCGTGGGTGGACCACGAGTCGGGCTGGAAGTCGAGAATGCGGTCGGCGAAGCCGGACAGCATCATGCCGACGTCCGTCACCCGGGGCACCTCGTGCAGGTACTCGGCCTGCACGGTGAGCCGCTCGGTCAACCCCGCGGACCACCCGTCCACCAGGGCCAGCGATAGCGTCCAGAGCAGCGAGGCGAGATAGCCGACCGCCAGCAGCCGCGGCCACGACGTGTCGGTCGCCCAGCGCACGCCGCGCCAGACGAACAGCGCCGCGACGAGCAACGCGGCGGGGGTACCGGGGCCCAGATGGGGCTGCCAACTGGCGTAGAGCGGCGCCGCGTCGGCGTGCAGCCGTACGCCCTGATGGTTGAGCAGGGCGCCGACGGCGACAGCGGCGGCGAGCACTGCCACCTCGACGCCGACGACGATCAGGTCGGCGGACCGGGCTCGTCCCGGGCGGGTCATCATGGTCATGGTGACGGCCGACCTTACGGCCTCCCACCAGGCATTCGAGTGCCAAAAGGTGATACGTCAGCGAGTCGTAAGATCCGTTGCCGTGTAAGCGATTCGTAAGGACGATCCACGGTCCCGACGGCCGGTGGCGGGCCTAGCGTCGCCGGTATGCACACAACGATCGACGTGGTGCTGCCGTGTCTGGACGAGGCGGCCGCACTGCCTGCCGTACTGAGCGGGCTACCGCCCGGCTACCACGCCATCGTGGTCGACAACGGCTCCACCGACGGTTCACCGGTCGTCGCGGCCGAGCACGGGGCCCGGGTCGTCCACGAGCCTCGACGAGGGTACGGAGCGGCAGTGCACGCCGGCCTGCTGGCGGCGGAGGCGGATCTGGTCTGCGTGCTCGACGCGGACGGCTCGTTCGACCCGGCCGAGTTGCCCAGGCTCGTCTCGGCGGTGCACGACGGGCGGGCCGATCTCGCCGTCGGGCGGCGTCGGCCGGTGTCGGCGGATGCCTGGCCGTGGCATGCCCGAGCCGGGACCGCTGTGGTTGCCGCCCTGCTGCGGCGTCGCGGCGTGCCGGTGTACGACATCAGCCCGATCCGGGTGGCCCGCCGGGCGGCGCTACTGGGCCTCGGTGTCGACGACCGCGCGTTCGGCTATCCCCTGGAGTTGCTGCTGCGCGCGGCCGGGGCGGGCTGGCGGATCCTCGAACTGGACGTCGCGTACGCGCCCCGCGCCGCCGGCACCACGTCGAAGGTCTCCGGGTCGGTCCGGGGCACGCTGCGGGCGACCCGGGACTTCGCCGGAGTGCTACGCGCCGGTGGTGGCCGGTGAACGTCCTGCTCCTGGTCGCGAAGGCACCGGTCCCCGGTCAGGCCAAGACGCGCCTCTGTCCGCCCGCCGATCCCACCCAGGCGGCCCGGATCGCTGCGGCGTCGCTGTTGGACACCCTCGCGGCGGTGCGCGCCACCGCCTCGACCATTCCCGTGTTGGCCCACACCGGTCGGTTCGCCGATGCCGAGTACAGCGCCGAACTGACCGCCGCGTTGGCGGGTTGGCACCTGCTTCCGCAACGCGGCGACACGTTCGCCGACCGACTCGCGAACGCTCACGCCGACACCGCTGCGGCATTTCCCGGCCGGCCGGTGCTGCAGATCGGCATGGACACCCCGCAGATCGGGCCGGCCCTGCTCAGCGCCGCGCTGGACCGGCTCGCCGAACACGAGGCGGTGTTCGGGCCGGCGCTGGACGGCGGCTGGTGGGCGCTCGGGTTACGCGATTCGAGGTACGCGAGCGCGTTACGCGAGGTACCCATGTCGACCGACGACACCGGGCGCCGTACCCTCGCCGCGTTGCGCGGGCACGGCGTACGACCGGCGATCCTGCCCGTGCAGCGGGATGTCGACGACTGGTCGGCGGCGATGGCGGTCGCGGCCGACCTACCCGGCACCCGGTTCGCGGATGCCGTCGCGTCGGTGGGCGGCCATCTGCTGAGCGGGCACCCCCGGTGAGGTCGACTGTCAGTCTCGACGGTTTCGACGTGGTCCTGGGCAGACTCGGCGGGTGGTCCGCCGGACATGACGCCCACGGCACGCCTGTCGACCCGAGGCCTGCTACCCAACCCGACCATTGGCTGGTGCACGCCGACGGGCGACGTGACCTGTTGCCGGTACGGCGCTGGCACGGGCCGCCCGAGCCGGCCATCGAGTCCGTCGCCGCACGCTGCACCGGACCCACGATCGATCTCGGCTGCGGCCCCGGCCGGGTGACGATGGCGCTCGCTCGGCGCGGCCTCGTCGCACTGGGGGTGGACATCTCCGCCGAGGCGGTACGTCTGACCCAGGGCCGCGGGGTGGCCGCCCTGCGACGCGACGTCTTCGAACCCCTTCCCGGGGAGGGGAGGTGGGCGCACGCCCTGCTCATCGACGGCAACATCGGCATCGGTGGCGACCCGGTCCGCTTGCTGCGCCGGTGCGGCACCCTGATCTCGGCCGACGGAACACTGGTGGTCGAGGTGGAACCCTCGGGGGCCGGGCTGTGGCAGGGGCAGGCGTACGTCGTGTCCGGGTCGCCCGGTGATCGGGAGCCGCGCGGACCGGTGTTCCGCTGGGCGCGGGTCGGGTCGGAGGCGGTGGCCCGGACCGCCGCCGCTGCCGGCCTGCGAGTCGTCGACCGTTTCCGGTTCGGTCCACGCTGGTTCGCCGAGTTGGCGCGCTCATGATCCGCCGGCCACGCGTCCCCGTACCCGAGGACTTCACCGCGCCCTCGCACTCACCGCTGGTCGCCGCACGGCTCGGTCTCTGGCTCGGGGTGGCGTTCGGGCTGTGTTTCGGCACCGGGCTGCTGAGTCACTACATCCAGCACCCGCCAGGCTGGTTCACCTGGCCGACCCGACCGGTCAACCTGTACCGGGTCACCCAGGGCGTGCACGTGCTCTCCGGTGTCGCCGCGATCCCGTTGCTGCTGGCCAAGCTGTGGAGCGTCTACCCCCGGCTGTTCGCCCGCCCGCCCCTACGTCAGCCGATCCGGTTGACCGCCCACGCCCTCGAACGGATCTCCGTCCTGGTGCTGGTCTGCGCCGCCTTCTTCGAACTGGTCACGGGCCTGTTCAACGTCGCCCAGTCGTACCCGTGGGGGTTCTTCTTCCCGACGGCGCACTACGCGGTCGCCTGGCTGGTGGCGGGCGCGATGCTGCTGCACGTCGCGGTGAAGCTCCCGATCGCCCGGACGGCGCTGGGCACCCCACTGCGGCCCAGCAGAGCGGGGCGGGCTGCGACACCGGGGGCTGACGGCCGGGACTCGTCCGAGCGACGGGCGTTCCTGCGTACCTCGGCGGGCGTCGCCGGGATCGCCGTGCTGGCCACCGCCGGCGTGACCGTGCCGTGGCTACGTCGGGTGTCGCCGCTGGCGTGGCGTTCCGCGTCCGGGCCGCAGGGCGTACCGATCAACCGTACGGCGGCTGCCGCGCACATCGCCGTTCCCCCGGACTGGCGACTGGAGATCGTCTGGCCGGGCGGGCGGGGCAGCCTGTCCCTGGCCGACCTGGCGGCCCTGCCGCAAGTGACGGCGGAACTGCCGATCGCCTGTGTCGAGGGCTGGAGCGCGTCGGCCCACTGGACCGGCGTGCCCGTCGTCGAGTTGCTGCGCCGGACCGGCGCACCGACCGGCCGAGCGGTTCGGGTCAGCTCACTGGAAGCCGACGGTCTGTACGCGGCCAGCACACTGCCTGCGGCCCATGCCCGCGATCCGCTGACCCTGCTCGCTCTGCGGATCAACGGCGAGCAACTGTCTCCCGACCACGGTTACCCCTGCCGACTCATCGCGCCGAGCCGGCCGGGCGTCCTGCAGACCAAGTGGGTGGCAAGGCTGGAGGTGTTGCGGTGAGAACAGTCCGACTGCTCCTGTTCGTGGTCGGCGCAACGGCCACCGCGTACGGCGGTTGGTTGCTCCTCCCCCAGCTCGGCACCGCTCTGCCGTGGCTGATCGGCGGCCCGGTGCTGCACGACGTCCTGGTGGCGCCGCTGGTCGGACTGGTCGGACTGGCGCTGGGCCGACTGGTGAGGAACCGGTTGCGCCTGGCATGGATCACCGCCGGTCTGCTGGCCAGCGCCACGTTGCTGCTGATCGCGGTGCCCCTGCTGTGGCGACCACCCTCGGCGCCGCCGAACCCGGGCCTCCCGGACCGTGACTACCCGCTGGGGCTCGCTGTCGGGCTGGCTGTGCTCTGGGCCGCGATCGTGGTCGTCCTGGTCGTCGCCACCACCGTCGACAGACGTGGTACGGGCCGACGAGCCGAGCATCGCTGAGTCGGCCCCAGCCGTTCTTCACTGTTCGTCCAGGAGGGGTACACATGTCAGCAGGAGACATCAGCACGACCGGTCGCCCGCCGATCGGCGTGATCGGCGGATCCGGGTTCTACGAGTTCCTCGACGACGTCGCCGAGGTCACCGTCGACACACCGTACGGGCCGCCGAGCGACTCGCTGTCCGTCGGGAGTGTCGCCGGGCGGCCGGTGGTGTTCCTGCCCCGCCACGGACGCCGGCACACCCTCCCCCCACACCGCATCAACTACCGGGCCAACCTGTGGGCGCTGCGCGCACTCGGCGTCCGCCAGGTGCTCGCACCGGGCGCCGTGGGCGGCCTGCGACCGGATCTGGGCCCGGGGACCCTCGTCGTACCGGACCAACTGGTCGACCGGACCAGCGGCCGGGAGCAGACCTACCACGACGGACAGCCGCGCGCGGACGGGAAGCCCTCCCCGGTCGTTCACGTTCCCTTCGCCGACCCCTACTGCCCGGTCGGACGAGCCACGGTCCTCGACGCCGCCCGAACCGCTGGTTGGCGGCCGGTCGACGGCGGAACGATGGTCGTCATCGAGGGGCCCCGGTTCTCCACCCGCGCGGAGTCGCTGTGGTACGGCCGGCAGGGCTGGTCGGTCGTCGGCATGACCGGTCACCCGGAAGCGGTGTTGGCCCGCGAACTGGCACTGTGTTACACCGCGCTGTCCCTGGTGACCGACCTCGACTCGGGCGTGGAGGTCGGTCAGGGCGTGACTCAGCAGGAGGTGTTCACGGTCTTCGCCCGGAACATCGAGCGTCTGCGCCTCCTGCTCGGCGACGCGGTGCAGACGTTGCCGGAGGACCAGGGGGCCTGTCGGTGCGGACAGGCGCTGGCAGATACGCAGGGGTGACCGTCGTAAGAGTTCCGCAATGGTTCGCGAACGGTTCGACGGCGGCTGCGGCCGTACGCTGCGGTGATGGGAAAACGGATGTTCCGGTCGCCGGTGGTCCGAGCCGGTCTCGCCTGCGCTGTCGTCGTGTCGATGCTGGCCCTGTACTGGTTCCAGCCGTGGAAGCTCTTCACCGACACCTACGTCGACGAAGCGATTCCCGGCGCAGGAACGACATCGGCCACCCCGACACCGGCGTCCGCGAGCCCGGCCCCGGCGGCGTCGGCCGCCACCCCAACTCCTGCGGCGTCGGCAGCCACCCCGGCGGCAAACGAGATCCTGACCGCCGGCGAGTTCGTCACCCATGAGCACCGGACGACCGGCAGTGCCGAGATCCACCGGCTCGCCGACGGGCGCCACCAGCTGGTCATCCGCGACCTGGACACGTCGAACGGCCCGGATCTGCGGGTGTGGCTGACCGACCAACCGGTCATCCGGGGCACGGCCGGCTGGCGGGTGTTCGACGACGGCGAATGGGTGGAGCTGGCCAAGCTCAAGGGCAACAAGGGCAACCAGGTGTACGAGCTGCCGGCGTCGGTGGATCCAGGTGACTTCCGGAGCGTCTCCATCTGGTGCAAGCGGTTCGCGGTCTCGTTCGGCGCGGCCGATCTCACGAGCGCCTGACCGACCTGACCGGCCCGCAACCTGCCGGACACGGCATTGACATCTTTCACTGCGCGATCTAGCGTCGGAACGAATCGATTCGACGCCGAGCCAGGTGCTCCGGCACCGTCGGTCGAACGGTCTCGTGATGTTTGGGCGCACGAGCTGACCGCTGTCGAATCGATCACCGAGTGGTCCCGCGTGGGCGGCGAGACCAGCGGCGGAAACCCGCGTCGATGAGCCGGTCGGCCGTGGACCCCTTCCAACCAGTTCGTGCCGAATGGCGGGAGCCCCTTCATGACAAGACGTAGACCCATCCTTGGATTGCTCGCGACGGCGGCGGCCGTCGTCGTGACCGTGAGCGCAGGGGCACTGGCCGGTGGTCTGAGCACCACCGCGTCGGCCGCAGACATCGGAGCGGCCGCGGCGACCGCCGGATGCGGCAAGGCGCCCACGTTGACCAGTGGCCAGCGGTCCATTCAGAGCAACGGCCAGAACCGCAGCTTCATCCTGAGGATCCCCGACAACTACGACAGGAACCACCCCTACCGGTTGATCTTCGGGTTCCACTGGAACGGCGGCACCGCGAACGACGTCGACGGCGGCGGGTCCGACGGGGCGGCCTGGTCCTATTACGGGCTGCGGCAGCAGGCGAACAACAGCACGATCTTCGTCGCACCCCAGGGCAACGGGAACGGCTGGGCCAACTCCGGCGGCCAGGACGTCACCTTCGTGGACAACATGATCAGCCTGATCGAGGCCGATCTGTGTGTCGAGACCACCCAGCGCTTCGCGCTCGGTTTCAGCTACGGCGGGGGCATGAGCTACTCGCTGGCCTGTTCCCGGCCGGGTGTCTTCCGCGCTGTCGCGGTCTACTCCGGTGGGCAGCTCAGCGGGTGCAGCGGCGGCACCCAGCCGGTCGCGTACATGGGGATCCACGGCCTCGGGGACTCGGTGCTCAACATCTCCGCCGGACGGTCCCTGCGTGACACGTTCGTCCGCAACAACGGGTGCACCGCCCAGAGCCCACCCGAACCGAGGGCGGGCAGTCTGACCCACGTCACCACCACCTACTCCGGCTGCCGGTCCGGCTACCCGGTGGTCTGGGCCGCCTTCGACGGCGGGCACACCCCCGGCCCGGTGGACGGCGGCGGAGACAGCGGCGCCAGGACCTGGACCAAGGGCGAGGTGTGGAGGTTCTTCACCCAGTTCGGTGGCACCGATCCCACGTCGCCGCCCACCACCCCGCCACCGACCACCCCGCCGCCGAGCGACACGTCGGCCCTGCGCAGCACGTCCTCCGGACGGTGCCTGGACGTCAACGGCGCGGCGCAGACGAATGGCGCGACGGCGATCATCTGGGACTGCCACGGTCAGAGCAACCAGAGCTGGACCTCGACCGCCGCCCAGGAACTGCGCGTCTTTGGCGGCAAGTGCCTCGACGTCAACGGCGCCAGCACCGCGAACGGCAGCTCGGTGATCATTTGGGACTGCAACGGTCAGTCCAACCAGAAGTGGCGGTTCAACGCCGACGGCTCGATCACCGGAGTCGGTTCGGGACGCTGCCTGAACCTGGTCGGCAACGGCACGGCCAACGGCACGCGCGTGCAGATCTCCGACTGCACCGGCACGGCCAACCAACGCTGGAGCCGGAGTTGAGCCCGACGAGGTTCCCGCAGAGGGGACCGGTCCAACGGATGTTCAACCACTCGCAAGGAGGCGCAACAGTGCCGCTTCGCAAACTCTCCGGCCCCTGGGTGGGGGCAGCCCTGGCGGTCATGGTTCTGATCGCCGTCGGAATGTACGTTCTCACGACCGTCGCACCGGCGGCGGCGGCCACCACTGCCGGCTGCGGCAAGGCGCCCGGGCTGAACAGCGGCACCCACACCATCCAGAGCGGTGGGAAGAGCCGTAGTTTCATCCTTCGACTGCCGGACAGCTACAACAACACCTACGCCCACCGGCTGGCCTTCGGGTTCCACTGGCTGGGCGGCACCGCCGGTCAGGTCGCGTCGGGCGGAAGCGACGGTGCGGCGTGGGCCTACTACGGGATGCAGTCGCAGGCGAACAACAGCACCATCTTCGTCGCCCCGCAGGGCCTCAACAACGGCTGGGGCAACTCCAACGGTGAAGACGTCACCTTCACCGACGACATGATCCGCATGATCGACAACGCTCTCTGCGTCGACACCACACAACGCTTCTCGGTCGGGTTCAGCTACGGCGGCGCGATGAGCTACTCGTTGGCGTGTTCCCGACCGACGGTGTTCCGTGCGGTCGCGGCAATCGCGGCCCCGGGGGCGATCAGCGGTTGCAGCGGCGGCACCGGACCGGTCGCGTACCTGGGGATCCACGGCATCAACGACAACATCCCCAGCGGACGCTCGCTGCGCGACAGGTTCGTCCGCAACAACGGATGCGCCGCACAGAGCCCACCCGAGCCGAGGGCTGGCAGCCTGACCCACATCACCATCGCGTACTCCTGCCAGGCTGGATACCCGGTGCTCTGGGCCGCCTTCGACGGCGGCCACCAGCAGGGCCCGGTGGACGGTTGCGCCGGCTGTGAGAGCGGCGCGCGGAGCTGGGTCAAGCAGGAGGTCTGGAACTTCTTCGCCCAGTTCGGGTCCACCGTGCCGCCCACCACTCCCCCGCCGTCGACCCCGCCGCCCGGCCAGCAGAACGTGCTGATCGCCAGCAGCCCGGCCAACCGGTGCATCGACATTCCCAACTCGAGCACGACGAACGGTGCCCGTCCGCAACTGTGGGACTGTCACGGTGGCACCAACCAGCGTTGGACCTACACCGCCAACCGCACGCTGACCGTGTACGGCAACAAGTGCCTGGACGCCAGCGGGGCGGGCAGCAGCAACGGCACCGCGGTCATCATCTGGGACTGCAACGGCCAAGCCAACCAACAGTGGAACCTGAACTCCAACGGCACCATCACCGGCGCCCAGTCGGGGCTGTGCCTCGACGCCGTCGCATCCGGCACGGCCAACGGGACGCAACTTCACCTCTGGGCCTGCCACGGCGGCGCCAACCAGCAGTGGAGCAGGCGTAACTAGTACCGCGCGCCACGTCGCAGCACGCGCCGCCCGGATCCTGTCCCGGGCGGCGCGTACTCGGTCAGTCGGTGGCCGCGGCCGAGACGGAGACGTGCGCGGTGACGATCCGCCAGCCGACGGGCAGGCGTACCCAGGTCTGGGTCTGCCGCCCGGTCGTGGCGGTGCCGTCGTACCCGAACCGGGTTGTCACGACCGCCAGGTCCGGGCCGAACGTGGTGATGATCGGGTCGACCAGCCGGCGACCGGCCGGCAACGGTGGCTGCGCCGCGCGCCACTTGCGCTGCTCGTCCAGCCCGTACTGATGGTCGGCGAGGCCGAACCGTACGGTCCGCTCGGAATCCCAGAAGTACCCGCAGATCAGGTCGGCGTCGCCAGCTGCCAGCGCCTGTTCATAGGCGGTGAAGGCCGCCGCCACCTCGGCGGCCACGTCCGTCCGGTCGATCTCCATGCGGTACGTCCCTTCGATCCGTTCGGTCAGGAACTTCCCGGGCCGGTCGGGAGCCGGGACGCCCCCGACCGGGCCGGCCGGCTCACCCGCTCAGGGCCGACGTCCGCTGCTCCTCCGCTGACCGATCGGTGACCGGCCCGGCCCGACCCGGCTCCACGTCCGGCTCGACCTCCTCCGGGCCGGGATCGCGGGGCGTGGGGCGGCCCAGCGCGAAGACCACACAGATCACCGCGACGAACAGGTAGCCGAGCGCCACCTGGCCGTTGGCGTTCCACTCGATCCGTTCGCCGTGGATCAACCCGATGAACGACAGCAGTGCACCGGAGCCGGCGAAGATCGCGGCGCGGACGAACCGCTTGTCGATGATGAAGACCACCACCGCGCCGAGCACCAGGCCGGCGAGGATCGCACCCTGGCCCAGCACCAGAAGCCCGTCGTAGATCACGCCAGCGCCGTTGAGCGCATCGTCGCCGACCGCTGCGGCGGTGGTGCCCGCCGCCGCCAGAGCGTTGTCGATCTGCCCGGTCGCCCAGGCGGCGATGTTCGGAATCAGCGCGGCGACCACTGCGGCGGCGTGCGCCCTGGGGGTCGCCTGGAACGCCTGCGCCCCGATCAGCAACCCGATGTAGAGCAGAATCGGCACGATCGCCGCCGTCGGGAAGATCGCGCCGAGCAGCCCGAACATGCCGAAGAAGCAGAGCAAAGCGATCACCACACCGGTCGCCATCGAGTAACCGCTGCGTCCACCCGCGGCCTTCCAACCCGGGTGACCGACATAGACGGCCGGTGGGAACGGCGAGCCGAGCGCGGCCCCGATCACCGCACCCGCGCCATCGGCGAGCAGCACGCTGCGCAGGTTGTAGTTGTCCCCCGCGGTGGCCGCGCTCTCCACGTTCGTCATTCCCTCGGTGAAGTTGTAGACACCGAGCGGGATCGCCGTCGCCAGCAGAGGCGCCATGTCGGCCAGCCCGGTGAAGAGCAGGTCCAGCTTGAACGAGGGTACGGCGATCGCGATGTCCCGGGTGGCGGCCGTGACGTCCGGCACCGACATCGCACCGCCGGCCCAGCCGATCGCGGTACCGAGCAGCAGTGCCGCGAGCCCGATCGGGAAGTTGAACGGCAACTTCACGTCGGTCAACAACCCGATCAGCAGCAGCGCGAGGACCGGCAGGGCGACCCAGGCCATCCGCCACATCTGCCCGGCGGGGTTCATCGAGATGAACGTGATGGAGATTCCCGCGAGGGTGCCGAGCAGCGCGGCCCGTGGCGCGTACCGGCGGATGTAGGGCCCGACGAACGCGCCGATCAGCACGATCACGCCGATGATGAAGGCCCACGCCAGCCCGGCCTCCCAGGCCCGCACGGGGTCCTGGGTGCGCAGGTAGATGGGGAGCATGATGACGAAGATGACGATGAACATGTGCGGCACGCTCGGCCCGTACGGCAGGGCCGTCACGTCGGTGCGGTTCTCCCGTCGCGCGAGCCGGCGGGCCAGGTAGGTGTAGTAGATGTTTCCGGCGACCAGGGCGATGCCCAGTGCCGGCAGGATGGTGCCGAACACCTCCCCCTCGGGGAGGTTCACCACGGCGAGGCAGAGCCCGGTCAGGGTGAGCACGTTGACCAGGACGTTGACGCCGAATCCGAAGAACGCGTTGGTGTCGCCGCGGACCCAGTACGGCAGCGCGACGCTTGTGGGTTTGGTCGAGACCATGACTGCTCCCGGTCAGGAGGAGGGCTGCAACACGGGGGTGGTGGGTAGCGCGGCGCGTACCTGCGCCGAGTCGGCGACCCAGCCGAAGATGCCGCCCTGGGCGGCGATCATGTCGAGCCCGACCCGGTGGAATTCCGGGAAGTAGGACCCGACGCAGTCGGCGAGCACGAGGCACTCGTACCCGCGGTCGTTGGCTTCCCGGACGGTGGTGTGCACGCAGACCTCGGTGGTGACCCCGGTGACCAGGAGGCTGCGGACACCCCGCTCGGCGAGCAGGACGTCCAGGTCGGTGGCGTGGAAGGCACCCTTGCCGGGCTTGTCGATGACCGGCTCGTCGGGCAGCGGCCTCAGCTCGTCGATGATGTCGTGGCCGTACTCGCCGCGGACGAGGATGCGACCCTTGGGTCCGGGATCACCGATCCGCCTGCTCGGCGCGCCGCGGCTGAGCTTGGCTGGCGGACAGTCGGACAGGTCGGGCAGGTGCCCCTCACGGGTGTGCACGACACTCAGGCCGACGGCGCGGGCGGCGGCCAGCAGCGCCGCGAGCGGTGCGATGGTGCGGCGCAACTGCCCGACGTCGTTGCCCAGGCTCTCACCGAACCCGCCGGGCTCCAGAAAGTCGCGCTGCATGTCGATGACGAGCAGCGCCGTGGTCGAGATGTCGAAGGCGTACGGGCCGGGCCGCGCCGCCGCAATGGTCACCATGGGCACCTCACTCGGCCGTGGCGGCGATGACGTCGTCGGATGTGGTGACGCAGCCGAAGACGCCGCCCTGCATGGTGACCATGTGCAGTGCGGCGTCGTGGTTGGCCTTGTCGGTGGCGCCGGTGCAGTCGGAGAGGATCAGGCACTCGTACCCCCGGTCGTTCGCCTCGCGCATCGTGGTGTGCACGCAGACGTCGGTGGTGATGCCGGTGAGGATCAGGTGGGTGATGCCCCTGCTGCGGAGCACCAGGTCGAGGTTTGTCGCGTAGAAGGCACCCTTGCCGGGCTTGTCGATGATCACTTCGCCGGCCACCGGGGCCACTTCCGGCACGATCTCCCAGCCCGGCTCACCCCTGACCAGGATCCGGCCGGCGGGGCCGGGCGCGCCGATCTCGGCACCGATGCGCGCCGAACGCCACAGCTTGTTCGCCGGCAGGTCGGACAACTGCGGGTCGTGTCCCTCCCGGGTGTGCACGACAAGCATCCCGAGCGATCGGGCGTGCTCGAGCAGCCGGGCGGTGGCCGGCAGGCCGGCCCGGGTGAGGCCGATGTCGTAACCCATCGCGTCGACGTAGCCGCCCGGTCCGCAGAAGTCGGTCTGCCAGTCGATGCAGAGCAGTGCGGTACGCGCGGTGTCCGCCACGCCGTCGTAGGGCCACGGGTAGGGGTTGGCCGTTACCGGCCCGATGCTGCCCATCCTCTCGCCTCCTGTCGTGATCGCTGATGCTGGCGCGTCAACGCCGGGCGGCGGATCGCCGGTAGGCCCGCCACCCTCCGCTGGCGCTGATGTCCTCGGCCGGCGGGCCCGCCGCGTACGCTTCGCAGAGGAAACCGAGCACGTCACGTCCGTCGTGCAGCTGGACCCAACCGAGTGAGAGGGGTGCTGGCACTCCGGCCAGCAACCCACCGAGAGCCGCGCTGGGCAGCCGCCACAGCTCGACCTCGATCGGGTGACCGTTCGCCCCGTCCGGGCCGATCCGGACCAGGCCTGGCAGCCCTTCGCCATCGGGCGTGTCCATCCGGTACAGCCGGTAGAGCGGCGCGGTGCGGGCGGTACCGGCGAGGACCGCACCGCGCCCGAGCAGCTCGCCGTTGCGGGATTCGCCGGTCAGGTGCCGGCCGACCACGGCGACAAGCAGCTCAGCCGAGCGCTGGGACGGCGGCGGGCTCGCCTCGACCATCTGGGTCGACGCCCCGCCCCCGGTGACCGCGGCGGCCAGCCTGGCCAGGGTGGTGTCGCTGAACGCCGGGCCGACCAGGGTCAGGCTCGCCGGGCGGCCGGAGCTGGTGAACCCGTTGGGTACGGTCACCGCGGCCAGGTCGAGCAGATTCGCGAACTGGGTGTAGCGGCCGAGCATCGCGTTACGCCCGATCGGATCCTCGGCGATCTCGTCGAGCGTGAAGGTGGTGCCGACGGTGGGCACCACCAGCACGTCGACGTCCTGCCAGAGTTGGTCGACCTGGGCGCGCAGTTCGCGTAGGCGGTGCTGACCGCGGAAGGCGTCGATCGCGTCGTAGCGACGTCCGGTCTCCAGGACGGCACGGGTCACCTCGAAGACCGACTCGGGGTGCGACCGCAGGAAGCCGTCCAGGGCGACGAGCCGTTCGGCCACCCAGGGCCCCCGGTAGAGCAGGTCGCCCGCCTCGAAGAAGGCACCGAGCGGCACCGACCGACGGGACCCGACGAAGGTGTGCAGCCGTTCCACCCCCGCCGCGAACCGGGCCTGCTGGCCGCTGTCGCCGAAGAACTCCAGGTCCTCCGCCCGGGGCACCCCGAGGCGGAGCGTCCCCGGCAGGCGGGGAACCACCCGCTCGGCCGGGAATGGCCGTCCCCAGGGGTCGGCCGATGTGACCGCCCGGGCGGCGTGCAGCACGTCGAGGGCGCCAGCCACGTCGGGGGTGAAGACCGACACGCAGTCCAGTGAGCGGCAGGCGGGCACCACGCCGGCCGTACTGAGCAGACCCCGGGTGGGCTTGAGACCGACAATCCCGTTGAGCGCCGCCGGCACCCGACCAGAGCCGGCGGTGTCCGTACCCAGGGCGAAGCTGACCTGGCCCGCAGCTACGGCGACCGCTGAGCCGGAGCTGGAACCCCCGGAGATGAGGCCGTCGCCGAACACGCTCTGGCAACTGCCGTACGGCGAGCGGGCACCGGTGAGGCCGGTGGCGAACTGGTCGAGGTTGGTCTTGCCGACAAGCAGCGCGCCGGCGTCGAGGAGTCGCCGCACCACGGGCGCGTCCTCGACGGCCTCGTACCCGAAGTCGGGGCAACCCGCCGTGGTGACCATGCCGGCCACGTCGATGTTGTCCTTCACCGCGAACGGGATCCCGTACAGCGGCAGCGCGGGATCGCCGTAGCGGCTCAGCGCCTCGGCGCGCTCCCGCAGACGATCGGCCGGGACGGTGCTGATCCAGACCGGTCCCTCGTCGTGCCCGGCGAGCCCGTCCAGGACTCGCTCGGCCTGGTCCGCCGGGGTCAGGCTGCCCTCACGGTACGCCGACCGAAGCTCCGAAATGGACCCTACTCGCTCTGGCATACTGTCGATTGTCGACTGTTCTGTTACGGGAACCCGCGCGTCACGTAACGACAACATGACGGCGCGTGGCCCTGACTCCGCCGGCCACGGCCGACCTCGGCTAAGGCGTGTTTCATAAGCCCGGTCAGAGCCATTCGCAGATGATGGTGATGGTCAGGACGGCCTGGAACCGGACGGCCAACTTGTCGTAGCGGGTGGCCACGCCGCGGTGGCGCTTGAGTCGGGCGATGCCGTTCTCGACGGCATGTCGCATCCGGTAAAGGTCTCGGTCGAACTTAGGCGGGCGTCCGCCGCGGCTGCCCTTGGCTTCACGGTGGGCGTCCTGGTCGGTCTTGCTCGGAATGCACGCCTTGATGCCACGCTTGCGCAAGTAGGCGCGGTTACCGCGGCTGGTGTAGGCCTTGT